>NZ_BCBD01000075.1:0-26954 GCF_001320345.1 Pseudomonas sp. NBRC 111127
ACTCTGGTCACCCTGGAAGTTGCAGGGCGCGCAGCTGGCCGAAGGCAAACAGGACGCCTTGCGCCTGGCCTTGCAGGAACAGCAGCACGCGGGCATCGATATCGTCAGTGACGGCGAACAGACCCGCCAACATTTCGTGACCACGTTCATCGAACACTTGAGCGGGGTCGATTTCCAGCAACGCCAGACCGTGCGCATTCGCGATCGCTACGACGCCAGCGTGCCCTCAGTGGTGGGTGCTGTCGCGCGACAGGCACCGGTGTTCGTCGACGATGCCAGGTTCCTCCGCCAGCAAACTGCCCAGCCAATAAAGTGGGCGCTGCCGGGCCCCATGACCATGATCGACACGCTGTATGACAGCCATTACAAAAGCCGGGAAAAACTGGCCTGGGAATTTGCCAGGCTACTCAACCAGGAAGCCCTGGAACTGGAAGCGGCGGGCGTCGATATCATCCAGTTCGACGAACCGGCGTTCAATGTGTTCTTCGATGAGGTCAACGACTGGGGCGTGGCCGCCCTGGAGCGCGCCGTTCAAGGGCTCAAGTGCGAAACCGCGGTGCACATCTGCTATGGCTACGGGATCAAGGCCAACACCGACTGGAAACAGACCCTGGGGGCGCAATGGCGGCAATATGAGCAGGTGTTCCCGACGTTGCAGCAGTCGAGCATCGATATCATTTCGCTGGAGTGCCACAACTCGCATGTGCCGATGGAACTGCTTGAGCTGATTCGGGGCAAGAAGGTCATGGTCGGTGCCATCGATGTCGCCAACCCTGCCATCGAAACGCCCGAAGCCGTGGCCGACACCCTGCGCAAGGCGTTGCAGTTCGTCGACGCCGACAAACTCTACTCCTGCACCAACTGCGGCATGGCCCCACTGCCGCGCGCGGTCGCCAGCGGCAAGCTCAAGGCGTTGAGCGACGGCGCTGCCATCGTTCGCCAGGAACTGACCGCCAACGCGGGTTGAGGTGTTGAACCGCCTGCCTGGCCTGGCCGGCATGGCGGTACGCACCAACTCGGTTCAAAAAACGCGGCTGCACACCTGGCGCCCTGTTTTGATGCACGCCGGCCGGTCAGCCGGCCGCCACCTCACCCCGCCTGGACCAGGCGCCGCCCAGCAAAACCGCTGCCCACCGCCCATTCCCTGGCCTGCCCGGCACTGCACCGGGTTTTCGGCACTTTCATTGCAATGCTGGTTGGTGAACGGAATGCACCCGCAACCCAACGCGACCGAGGCTGACGACACCCCCACTTACCAGCAAGGCAGCACCCTGAAAGACGCAGATGAACGGCAATGAAGCTGCCGGTAACGGCGGCAAGGAGTGGGTATGTCCCGGGCTTTTTTCAATGAAATGTACGACGCGAACGGCAGCTGCCGCCCGCACTACCAGGAGTTCGCCCGCTGGCTGGCGAACACCCCGCTGGAGCTGCTGGAGCAGCGCCGGCGCGAGGCCGACCTGCTGTTCCACCGCGCCGGTATCACCTTTACCTTGTATGGCGACAAACAGGACACCGAGCGGCTGATCCCCTTCGATATCATCCCGCGCAGCATCCGCGCCAGCGAGTGGCGTACGGTCGAGCGCGGCTGTATCCAGCGCGTGCAGGCCCTGAACCTGTTTTTGGAAGACATCTACCACGACCAGCGTATCCTCAAGGCCGGGATCATCCCGCCAGAGCAGGTCCTGGCCAACGAGGGTTATCAGATCGCCATGCAGGGCCTGGACCTGCACCGGGGCCTGTATGCGCACATCGCCGGCGTGGACCTGGTGCGCGATGGCGATGGCAGCTATTTCGTGCTGGAAGACAACCTGCGCACCCCCAGTGGTGTCAGCTACATGCTCGAAGACCGCAAAATGATGATGCGCCTGTTCCCTGAGCTGTTCGCCGCCCAGCGCATCGCGCCCATCGACCATTATCCCAACCTGCTGCTGGACACACTCAAGAGCGCCAGCCCGCTGGACAACCCCACCGCTGTGCTGCTTACCCCAGGGCGCTTCAACAGTGCCTATTTCGAGCATGCCTTCCTGGCCCGCGAAATGGGCATCGAGCTGGTCGAAGGCGCGGATCTGTTCGTGCGCGACGACCACGTGTACATGCGCACGACCGCCGGCCCGCAACGGGTCGATGTGATTTACCGCAGGCTGGACGACGACTACCTCGACCCCCTCTCGTTCAACCCCGACTCGATGCTGGGCGTGCCCGGGCTGATTTCGGTGTACCGCGCCGGCAACGTAGTGCTGGCCAACGCGGTGGGCACCGGCGTAGCCGACGACAAGTCGATCTACCCCTATGTCGCCGACATGATCCGCTTTTACCTGGGCGAGGAGCCGATCCTCAACAACGTACCGACGTGGCAGTGCCGCAAGCCGGCCGACCTGTCCCATGTACTGGCCAACCTGCCCGAGTTGGTGGTCAAGGAAACCCAGGGCTCCGGCGGCTACGGGATGCTGGTCGGGCCCGCCGCCACTGCCGCGCAGATCGAGGACTTCCGCGCCCGCATCAAAGCGCGTCCACATGCCTATATCGCGCAACCGACCTTGTGCCTGTCCACCTGCCCGACCTTCGTCGACAGCGGCATCGCGCCGCGGCATATCGACCTGCGCCCGTTCGTACTGTCGGGCAGCGAAACCCGCCTGGTGCCAGGCGGCCTGACCCGCGTGGCGCTGAAGGAAGGCTCGCTGGTGGTCAACTCGTCACAAGGTGGCGGTACCAAAGACACCTGGGTGGTGGAGGACTGAACCATGCTTTCGCGAACTGCTTCTGATCTGTACTGGATGTCCCGCTACCTGGAACGTGCGGAAAACCTGGCGCGCATGCTCGAGGTCAGCTACTCGCTGTCACTGATGCCGCAGGCGGGGCGCAGCGACGGCCATGCCGAACTGGCCATGTCACTGTTGGCCTCGGGCACGCTCGACGACTACATCCGTCGCCACGCCGAGCTCGACACCGAGCGCATGCTGCATTTCTTCGCCCTCGATGCCACCAACCCCGGCAGCATCTACTGCTGCCTGCAGGCGGCCAGGACCAACGCCCATGCAGTGCGCGGGCGGATAACGGCGGACATGTGGGAGAACATCAACGCCACCTGGATCGAAATGCGCAACATTGCCAGCAACGGGCTGGGCCGCTACGGCATCAGCCAGTTCTGTGACTGGGTCAAGGAGCGCTCGCACCTGTTCCGCGGGGCCACCTCCGGTACCATCATGCGCAACGATGCCTACAGCTTCATTCGCCTGGGCACCTTCCTGGAACGGGCCGACAACACCCTGCGCCTGCTCGATGCGCGCTATGAAATGTTCGGCGAGGCCTCCGACGAGGTCAGCGACGACTCGGCCAGGGGTTTTTACCAGTGGAGTGCCTTGCTGCGCGCCCTGACCTCCTACGAAGCCTTCAATGAAATCTACCGCGCCGCGCCCAGTGCCGGGCCGGTTTCCGAATTGCTGTTGCTGCGCGTCGACGTGCCGCGCTCGCTGCATGCCTGTATCGAGGAGCTGGACCAGATCCTGGCCGGCCTGCCTGGCAGTACCGGGCGAGCGGCCCAGCGGCTGGCCGCCGAGCTCAACGCACGGCTGCGCTACACCGCCATCGACGAAATCCTCGACGCCGGGCTGCATCCCTGGCTCAGCGATTTCATCGGCCGCGTCAACCAACTGGGCCAGGCGGTCCATCACTCCTACCTGGAGGTTGTATGAAACTGTCCATCCGCCACGACACCACCTACAGCTACGCCAGTGATGTGTCCAACAGCATTCAGTTCCTGCGCCTGACCCCGCGCAGCAGCGAACGCCAGCGCATCGTCGAATGGCAACTGGACCTGCCTTGCAAGGTGAAGAGCCAGATCGACCCGTACGGCAACATCCTGCATGTGCTGACGCTGGACAAGCCCCATGGGCACCTGGCCCTCACTGCCAGCGGCCAGGTCGAAATCGACCCGGCCTGCGAACAGGAGGCAGCCTGCCAGTCACCCCTGCCGTTCTTGCGTGGCAGCCACCTGACCCTGGCCGATGACGCGCTGGTGGCCTTCGCCGCCCAGCAATGCGGCACGCACCGTGACCGCGCCGCATTGATCGACCTGATGCAGGGGCTGGCCGAGCGCATGCCCTACAGCCCAGGATCGACCTCCGTCGGCACTACGGCCAGCGAAGCGTTCAATGCCGGTGCGGGCGTGTGCCAAGACCATACCCATGCCTTCCTGGCCTGCGCCCGTAGCCTGGGGGTACCGGCCCGCTATGTTTCCGGCTACCTGTGCACCGAGGATGAACAGCACCTGGCCAGCCATGCATGGGCCGAAGCCTGGGTCGACGACGCCTGGTACAGCTTCGACATCACCAACCGCCTGACCCGGCCCGAGCGGCACCTGAAGCTGGCCGTGGGCCTGGACTACCTCGACGCCTGCCCGGTCAGGGGCGTGCGCCGCGGGGGTGGCACCGAGTCCATGCAAGCCAGTGTTCACGTGCATCGCCAGTGACGCCTGGCCCTCAAGCCAGCCTTGCTGCGCGCCTGCAGCAAGGCCACTACCTCTGCCACACAAGGGAACTTGCATGACTTACTGTGTCGCCATGCACCTGCAAGACGGGCTGGTTTTCATCAGCGACTCACGCACCAATGCCGGTATCGACCAGATCTCCACCTTTGCCAAGTTGTTCGTCTTCAGCGTACCCGGTGAGCGCCTGATCGTGCTGCAGACGGCGGGCAACCTGGCAACCTCGCAGTCAGTGGTCAACCTGCTGCAGCAACGCAGCCAGGGCAGCGGCCCGCACCTGCTGAATGTCGCCACGCTCTACGATGCCACCGTGCTGGTGGCCGATACCCTGCGCGAAGTGGTGTGCCGCGACCGCAGCAAGCTGACTGCCGGTATCGACCTGAGCAGCTCGTTCATCGTCGGTGGCCAGATTGCGGGCGGGCCGATGGCGATCTACAACGTCTATGCCCAGGGCAACTTTTTCCAGGCCACGCGCGACACGCCTTTCCTGCAGTTGGGGGAAAGCAAATACGGGCGGCCCATACTCGACCGCAACCTGGAGTACCGCACCCCGCTGGATGAGGCGTTGCGCTGTGGCCTGATCTCGTTCGACTCCACCATCCGCAGCAACCTGTCGGTAGGCATGCCCCTGGACTTGCTGGTGTACCGAGCCGATGCCCTGGAGGCACCGCAGCCCATCCGCATCGCCAGCGACGATGCCTATTACCAGCAGATTCGCCGGCAGTGGGGCGAAGGCCTGAAAACCTTGCTGGCCGAGCTGCCGGCGCCGCCGTATGGCTGATGGGGAATGGCCAGGAAATCCCGGCCAGCAGGCCCGGCCTTTTCGTGGATGAGCCCGCCCCCTCAAAGGGCGGTGCCGCCCCCCAGTACGCCACATGCCCCTCAGCCCAGCAACTGGCTCAATACCGCACGCAACTTGCCTGGTTTCACCGGTTTGTTCAGCAACGGTGCGCCAAGCTTGCGCAACGAGCGCCGGCACTGGTCACTGCGGTCGGCCGTGATGATGACCGCCGGTATGGCGCTGGCGTAATGTTCGCGCAACTGCCGCACCACCTCACAGCCCACCACGCCGTGATCTAGATGAAAGTCAGCCAGGATCAGCTCCGGGGCGCGCCCTTCAAGCGCCTGCAAGGCACCCTGCTGATCGGTGGCGGTGACCACTTCGCAGCCCCACTGCCCCAGCAACGCGCCCATGCTTTCGAGAATGCTCACTTCGTTGTCCAGCACCAGCAGGCGACGGCCCGGCAGCGGGTTGCCGGCAGTGGGCTGGGGCAGCGTGGGCTGCAGGGGCGGCGGCAGCGCTTGGCCAAGCGGCACCTCGATGCTGAACACCGAGCCACGCCCCGGCCACGAACGCACTTCGATCCGGTAGCCGAGAATCTTGGCGATCCGCTCGACGATGGCCAACCCCAGGCCTACACCCTTGCGGTCCGCCGCGCGGCCAACGTCCAGCTGGTTGAACTCCAGGAATATGGCTTGCAAACGGTCCTGGGCGATGCCGCGCCCGCTGTCCCATACCTCCAGGCGCAAGTGTTCGCCGCGGCGCCTTGCCCCCAACAGAACGCGGCCCTCGTCGGTGTAGCGGCAGGCATTGCTGAGGAAATTGCGCAGAATGCGCGTCAGCAAGCGCAGATCCGTGCTGACGGCATAATCGGCAACCCTGGCGTGAAATTTCAGGCCCGCGGCATCGGCCACCGAGCGGAATTCTGAAATCAAAGGCGCAAACAGCTCGTCCAAGCGATAAACCGCCACATCGGGCCTGACCGCAGCCTGGTCGAGCCGCGAGATATCCAGCAAATCGGTCAGCAGGTCTTCGGCGCCCTCCAGCGCCTGGTGGGTACGCTCCACCAGCACATGTTCGGCATCTGGCAGCGGCCGCTCACGCAAGGTGGAGATCAACAGGCGCGCGGCGTTCAGCGGTTGCAGCAGGTCATGGCTGGCAGCGGCCAGGTACTTGTCCTTGCTGCGGTTGGCGGCTTCGGCAGCATCGCGCGCCTCGATCAGCTCATCGGTACGTGCAGCAACCCGTTGCTCCAGTTCGTCATTGAGCTGTTGCAGGCGCTGCTGGGCCTGCTTGCGCTCGGTGATATCGGCCACGAAGCCTTCAACCAGGCCTTCGTGACCGGGCTTGAGCAGCAGGTTCATCAGCACGTCGAGGTGGCTGCCATCCTTGCGCCGCAGCCGGGTTTCATAGCCATGCAGGCTGTGCTCCCGGGCGAGAATCGCGGTAATTGCCTGTAGCTCTTGCGCACCGCCATCGAACAGGTGGGTCGCCAGGTCGGTCAGGGAAAACAGCACTTGCTGTGGGTCGTCATAGCCGAGCATGCGGGCCAGTGCCGGGTTGGCAGCACGCATGCCGTCCTGCAGGCTGGCCTGGAAAATGCCGTGCACGGCGTTCTCGAACAACCATTTGTAGCGGTTGCGCTCGGCTTCCAGTTCATCCAGCCGGGCAGACAATTCCGGGTAATGGCTTTTACGCGCCGAGTGGTCGCCCAGGCCCAACAGCCCTGCCAGCGCGCGCTGCTGCTCGTCAGAGGGCCTCGCCATAGACCACCTCGACATCTCGCTGGCTCGACGCGCGCGGGTTGGTGAGGATGCACGGGTCATCCATCGCATGTTGCGACAGGAACGGAATATCGGCCGTGCGCACCCCGTGCAGGCCCAAGGTTTCATGGAAGCCGATGGCGTGCTTCAGGGCAATCAGGTGTTCCACCAGGCGGCCGCAGATCTGCCGGTGGTTGAGGCCGCGGCAGTCGATGCCGAAGACCTCGGCAATGACCTTGAAACGCTCGGGCGCCGAACTGTAGTTGAACGCCACCACGTGCTCGACCAGCACCGCATTGCACAGGCCATGCGGCAGGTCGAGGAAACCGCCGAGGCTGTGCGACATGGCATGCACCGCGCCCAGGATCGCGTTGGAGAACGCCAGCCCCGCCTGCATGCTGCCAAGCATGATCTTCTCGCGCAGGGCGATGTCGCCGGGGTTGGCGATCATTTCCACCAGGTTGCCGTTGATCAGGCGCATGGCTTCCAGCGCATGGGGGTCGGTCAGCGGGCCATGACCGGTAGACACGAACGCCTCGATGGCATGCACCAGCGCATCGATGCCGGTACAGGCCGACAGGAACGGGTCCATGCTCAACGTGGTTTGCGGGTCGATCAGCGACACGTCGGGCACCACCGCCTTGCTGACGATGGAGAACTTCATGCGCTCCTGCTGGTTGGAGATGATCACGAACTGCGACACATCGGCCGAGGTACCGGCGGTTGTCGGGATCAGGATCAACGGCGGGCTGGGCACGCGAATCATGTCCACGCCCTCGAACTCGAGGATGCTGCGCCCGTGGGCGACCACGATACCAATGGCCTTGCCGCAATCCATCGGGCTGCCACCACCGACCGCGACGATCACATCGCAGTGGTTCTGCCGGTAGATCTCGGCGCCGAGCATCACCTCCTCGACCCGGGGGTTGGGCGAAACGGCCGTGTACAGGCAATAGTCGATACCCTGCGCCTGCAGGCTGGCCTCGACGTCGGCCACCCAGCCAGCGGCAATCACCCCAGGGTCGCTGACCACCAGGACCTTGCGCGCACCAAAGGTCTTGGCGTAGTTGGCCACATTATGTCGGCAGCCAGCACCAAAGATGATTTCAGGCGAAACGAACTTGCGAAGGGGGCTGAAACTCTGGCTCATCGTAAAGCCTGTTCTTATTGTTCTGGAAGATAACCGCCAGCGTAAAGCATCCCGCGGCGAAAGCAACCAGACCAAAGCGGCACAGGCATCATTCGATCCACGCCTTGGCGCGGGCCACCTCCAGGAACGCCAGTACGTCCTCGCCAAGGCCGGGAACCCCGGGAAAACGCTGTGCCAGCTGGTCGATGATCGCTGCCGTACTGCGCTGGCCGTCCAGCAACTCCAGCACCCAGCCGGCACTGGCGTTGAGCTCGATGACGCCCCCGGGGTACAGCAGCACATGGCATGCCTGCAACGGGTCCCAGCGTAGCCGCAAGCCCTTGGCCAGGGCCAGTGTCTGCTGGCGGTCGATCAGTTTCACGGCAGGCACCGGGCGTGGGGATCCGGCCACCTTGACGGTGGCCGGGCAGGCATCAGCGGTTGGCGAAGTACATCGTCACTTCAAAGCCAATGCGCAGGTCGGTGTAGGCGGGTTTGGTCCACATGGGGCATGTCCTCTTCTTGTGCCGGGCGATTCCGGTAGAGGCATTAATGCATGGGCGGTGGTGAGGGCGAATGCTACTTTGGAACGAGTTTGCCGGGTGCATTGGTAGCAACGGGGTTGCCACACATTGCCATCAGGCCAGCCAGGGCGCCTGGGGAGGCGGCCTGGCATTCGCTGCACCGCTACAGCAATGAGGGTGGCTGCGCAGCCTGGCCGCGACACCAGGCCGCTGCGCCAACCGCGCAGGTTCATCAGGGGGTCAGAAGAAGCCCAACGGGTTGATGTCGTAGCTCACCAGCAGGTTCTTGGTCTGCTGGTAATGGTCGAGCATCATCTTGTGCGTCTCACGGCCCACACCCGACTTCTTGTAGCCACCGAATGCCGCATGCGCGGGGTACAGGTGGTAGCAGTTGGTCCATACCCGGCCGGCCTTGATGCCGCGGCCCATGCGGTAGGCGCGGTTGATGTCGCGGGTCCACAGGCCGGCCCCCAGGCCGAACTCGCTGTCGTTGGCGATCGCCAGGGCCTCGGCTTCGTCCTTGAAGGTGGTCACCCCCACCACCGGGCCGAAGATCTCTTCCTGGAACACGCGCATCCGGTTGTGGCCCTTGAGCAGGGTCGGCTGAATGTAATAGCCGCTGGCCAGGTCACCCTGCAGGCGCTCGGCGGCACCGCCAGTGAGCAATTCGGCACCCTCCTCCCGGGCAATCTGCAGGTACGAGAGGATCTTGTCGTACTGCTGCTCCGACGCCTGGGCGCCGACCATGGTTTCGGTGTCCAGCGGGTTGCCACGGCTGATCTTGGCGATCTTCTTCATCACCTCGGCCATGAACGGTTCGTAGATCGACTCCTGGATCAGCGCACGCGATGGGCAGGTGCACACCTCGCCCTGGTTGAAGAACGCCAACACCAGGCCCTCAGCGGCTTTCTCGATGAACGCCGGCTCCGCCTGCATGATGTCTTCGAAGAAGATGTTCGGCGACTTGCCACCCAGTTCGACGGTAGACGGGATGATGTTCTCGGCCGCGCACTTCATGATGTGCGAGCCCACCGGGGTGGACCCGGTGAAGGCGATCTTGGCAATACGCTTGCTGGTGGCCAGCGCCTCTCCAGCCTCACGGCCATAGCCCTGGACGATGTTCAGCACCCCGGCCGGCAGCAGGTCGGCGATCAGCTCGGCAAAAATGGTGATCGACAGCGGCGTCTGCTCGGCCGGTTTCAGCACCACGCAGTTACCCGCCGCCAACGCCGGGGCGAGTTTCCAGGCAGCCATCAGCAACGGGAAGTTCCACGGGATGATCTGCCCGACCACACCCAGGGGTTCGTGCAGGTGATACGCCACGGTGGTTTCGTTGATTTCCGCCGCGCCACCTTCCTGGGCACGAATGCAGCCCGCAAAATAACGGAAGTGATCCGCCGCCAGCGGCACGTCGGCATTCAGGGTTTCACGTACGGCCTTGCCGTTGTCCCAGCTTTCGGTAACCGCCAGCACTTCGAGGTTCTGTTCGATCCGGTCGGCGATTTTCAGCAGCGCCAGGGCCCGCTCCTGCACCGAGGTCTTGCCCCACGCGTCAGCCGCGGCATGTGCAGCGTCCAGGGCGCGCTCGATATCCTGTGCGCTAGAACGTGGGAATTCGGCGATCGGTTGGCCGTTGACCGGCGAGCTGTTGGTGAAGTACTGGCCAGCCAAGGGCGCCACGAACTCGCCATTGATGAAGTTGCCATAGCGCGGTTTGAAGGAAACGACGGCGCCAGGGGTTCCGGGTTGTGCGTAGATCATGCTGAGCCTCTGCAGGTCAATGCCTGTCCCACGACAGGCGATATGCCGATGGTAAAAAGCCCCGCCTGCCAGGCGAATGCATCGTTGGCAGCGGGGCTCTCGTCATTTGGTAGTAGGGGTCAGGGTTTGGCGCTGGCGGTCTGCTGCAACTGCTTGGGCAACTTGAAGGTCCAGAGCATGCCGCCCTGGTTGAAGTCCTTGACCCGCTTGGCCACTTCGCCGCCCCACAGCGGCACCGCGCCGCCCCAGCCGGACACCACCGATACGTACTGCTCGCCGTCCATTTCCCAGGTCACCGGCGAACCGAGCACGCCAGAGCCGGTCTGGAACTCCCAGACCTTGTCGCCGGTCTTGGCGTTGAACGCCTGCAGGAAGCCTTCCGGGGTACCGGTGAACACCAGGTTGCCCTTGGTGGTCAGTACCCCACCCCACAGCGGGGCATAGTTCTTGTGGCGCCACACTTCCTTGCCGCTGACCGGGTCGATGGCACGTAGCACACCGATATAGTCTTCGTTGAGCGGCTTGATGGTGAAGCCGGCGCCCAGGAACGCCGCCCCTTTCTTGTAGGCAATGCCCTCGTTCCAGATGTCCATGCCCCACTCGTTGGAGGGCACGTAGAACAGCCCGGTGTCCTGGTTATAGGCCATCGGCATCCAGTTTTTCGCACCGAGGAACGCCGGGGCAACGAACACCGAGCTGCCCTTGGCTTCGCTACCCGGTGCCCCCGGGCGGCTGGCCTCGTTGTAGATCGGCCGGCCGTTCTTGTCCAGGCCAGTGGCCCAGGTGATTTTGTCGACGAAGGGGAAGCCGCGAATGAACTTGCCGTTGGTGCGGTCCAGCACGTAGAAGAAGCCGTTGCGGTCGGCAGTGGCGGCGGCCTTGACCTCTTTGCCGCCGTCCTTGTAGTTGAACGAGATCAGCTCGTTGACGCCGTCAAAGTCCCAACCGTCGTGCGGCGTGCTCTGGAAGTGCCATTTGATCGTGCCATCGTCCGGGTTCAGTGCCAGGCGCGATGAGGAATACAGGTTGTCCCCTGGGCGCAGGTGGGAGTTCCACGGCGCCGGGTTGCCAGTGCCGAACAGGATCAGGTTGGTTTCCGGGTCGTAGTAGCCGCCCAGCCACGGCGCTGCACCGCCGGTCTTCCACAGGTCGCCCGGCCAGGTCTTGCCGGCTTCGCCACCGGAAATACCGTTTTCGATGGCCTTGCCGTCCTTGTACACATACCCCATGTGGCCTTCCACGGTGGGGCGCATCCACAGCAGCTCACCGTTTTCCGGGTTGTAGGCCTGGATCTTGCCCACCACACCGAACTCGCCGCCAGCCACGCCGGTAATCAGCTTGCCGTTGACGATCATTGGCGCGGCGCTGATCGAATAGCCTTCCTTGTGGTCGGCCACCTTCTTGCTCCACACCACCTTGCCGGTGTCCTTGTTCAGCGCCACCAGCTTGGCGTCGAGGGTGCCGAAGAACACCAGGTTGCCGTACAACGCCACGCCCCGGTTGATCACATCGCAGCATGGGCGGATGTCATCGGGCAGGCGCGCATCGTACTGCCACAGTTTCTTGCCGGTTCGCGCGTCCACGGCGAATACCCGCGAGTAGGAGCCGGTCAGGTACATCACCCCATCCTTGATCAGCGGCTGCGCCTGTTGGCCGCGCTGCTTCTCACCGCCGAAGGAAAACGCCCAGACCGGGCGCAGTTCCTTCACGTTGTTGGTGTTGAGCATGTCCAGCGGGCTGTAACGCTGGCCCTGCACGCCCAGGCCATTGGTCACGATCTGCTGGGGGTTCTTCGGGTCCTGGAGGATATCTTCATTGCTGACGGCGGCGTGGGCAGCGCCGGCCAGCAACATGGCGCTGAGCACCAGGCTCACGGCGAACGCGGGACGACGTGGGGATCGGGTCATGTCGGCTACCTTTGGTTTTTTTGTTGTGCCCGGGAAATTTTCCCGGTGTGCCGGGAATTCTTGGTCCCGGGGTGTTTGCCAACAATTGCTCGCAGTGTGGAGATTTCTAGTTCCTTGGTAGCAGCTGCCTTTTAAACGAAAGGGGCGCAAAGCGGCCCCTGGGTTGGTGTCAGCGGAAATTGCCGGCGCTGCTGCGCCGCCCTTTCGCGGCGCATGGCCGCTCCCACGCCGTAGTGTCTGGCTCAGGGCGTACTATCTACCCGCCGAAGTTGCTGGCGTTCGTACCGCGGGTATAGGTGGCTGACACTGCGAATAAGTTCGTAACGCGTCAGGCTCAGGCCAGCAAAGCGCTCGGGTATCGGGCTGCGGATCATTTCGGCCATATCGTCGCCACGGGCGGCGCCGTCGCGCAGCAGGTTGTCCAGCCAGGTGAGGTAGTCGCGCATCTGCACAAAGGGTTGCGCATCACTGGCCAGCGGCCCGTGGCCGGCTACCAGCTGCTTCCAGGGCAGCGCCTGCAAGGTGTCGAGGTCGTGCAGCCATACATCGAGGCCCGGGCTGTTGGGGGTGGTCAGGGCACGCTGATAAAACAGCAGGTCGCCGGCAAACAGCACCCCGGTCGTTTCATCGAGGATCGCCAGGTCCGCACCGGTATGCCCGCGTAGCCCGAGCAGGCGCAGGCGGTGCCCGCCCACCTCGCGCACACCCGGCTCCACGACCCGGGTCGGCAGCACCACCTCGGTGCCTCGCATCCAGTCACCAACCAGGCGGTACATGTTTTCCGCCATGGCATCGCCTTGCTCGCGCAGCAACGCTGCGGTGCCGGCCAGGGCGCCGATGGGCACGTCGGTGAACGCCTGGTTGCCCAGCACATGGTCCGGGTGATGATGGGTCAGCAGCACTTCCAGCACCGGCTTGTCGGTCACCGTGGCAATCGCCTGGCGCAAGGCCTCGCCATAGCGTCTGGACGGCCCGCTGTCGATCACCACCACCCCCTCGCCGGTCACGATGAAGGCCGTGTTGACCACGTTGCCGCCATTGGCCTTGGCGAAATTGTCGGTACTGCCCTCCAGCAGCCAGGTACCCTCGGCAATCTGCCGGGGGGCGAGCCGGTAATCCAGGTTGGCCTGGGCCGGAAGGCCCAGGCACAACAGCAACAGCAGGATCCAACGCATGGCAGGCGCCTCGGTTCAGGGGTGGATGGCGACCGCGCTCAAGGCACTGCCGCCTCGAACTGGTTACCGCTGTTGTCCTGCAACAACAGCCGGGTCGGCCCGGGGCCCTGGATATCGAAACTCAGGTTCGGGTTCTCGCTGACCGCCGGGTACAGCGTCAGGCTGGCCAGGCGCTGGCCATCGGCGCCTTGCAACTCGGCATGGTTGAGGTAGAACTCGGGAATGCCACTGACCAGGCCGTTGTCCATCGGGTGCGCCACCTGCAGGCGCAGGCGGCTGCTGTCGCCACGCGGGTAGCGGCCCCCCAGCACCTCGCCGAGGTGCTCTTCCCAGCCGGGCTGGGTGCGCACCACGCTGGGGGCGGTACAACCACCGCCGGCAGCATCGATCAGGGTCGAGCCCACGTGCCACAGGCCGTCGCGCGTGAGCACCGCCGCGCGAAGTGGTGTGGCCTGCTCGATACGGATACGCAGCGATAACCACGGCAGTACCCGTTCGCCGGGCTGGAAGTCGACAATGCGCGGCAGCGGGTTGAGTTCGGCCCAGGCAATGATGCGCACCACCTCGCCAGTGAACGCGCGGGCATCGATTTCCAACGGCACCTGGCGTGCGTCCTCGGCAAAAGGGGGAGCCAGCAGCTTGACCCGCTCATCGAAGACGAACGCTGCCTGGTCGAGCAGTTGTTTGTGGTAGAAGTCCCACATCACCGAGGGCACCGGGTCCTGGCTGGCACGCGGCTCGCTGGCCAGGGCCTGGCTTGCCCAAGGTAGCCAGCAGGCCAGCAGCAAGGTTGCTTTGAGGTTCATGATCCGCTCCCATTTACCGGGCTGCCGAGCCCAGGCTACTGGTACATTTCCGGCACCTGGTAACGCAGGCCGTACTGGGCATAGATCGCCTGCATGCGCCCCTCCCGTATCAACACCTCTAGCGCCTCCTCGACCGCATAGGCCAACTGCCGGTTGCTTTCATGCACGGCCATGCCGATGTCCCAGGCCTGCTTGCCCAGGTTGGGGTACGCATTTTCCGCCAACGCCAGCTGTGGGTTCGCGGCCTCATGCAGTTGCCAGTCGACCTCGCCGCGCATGGCCATCACCGCGTCTACCTCACCGGCCTGCATGGCGGCGAAGGCTTGCTGCACGCCGGGGTAATGGTGGGTCTTGGCGCTGAGCATGCCGTTGAACACCGAGGTCAGGTAGAACGACGGCACGCTGTCGACCTCTACCCCAATCGGGTGCTGCTGGAATACCGCGACACTGGCCACCGAAGGCAACCGGCGGCGGTCATAGGCCACCTGCCAACGTTCTTGCTGATACGGACCGAACATCACCACCTGCGCGTTTTCCAACTCGCCCAGCTCGTTGCGCCTCTGCGCATAATCGTGGTCGTAGGGCACCCGCAGCATCAGGTCTGCCAATTGCTGATGGCGCAGCGGGCTGCCGCGCCAGATGTAGTCCCGCAGGTCGTCGTCGAGCTTTTCCCCAGGCGGCGCCCAGATCAGTTTCAGGCGCACGCCCATCGCCTCGGCCAGTGCCTGCGCCAGGTCCACATCCACGCCCCGCGGCTGGCCGTGGTCCTGGAAACTGTAAGGCGCAAAGTCCTTGTACACCGCTACCTTGAGCTCCCCGGCGGCGATGATCGTGTCGTAGTTGCGCACTTGCGCCTGGGCCGCCGCACAGCACAGCAACAGGGCACTGAACAGCACCGCCATCAGGCGCATGGCCGTTACTCCTCGACGTGCACGCTGTCCAGGTATGTGCGCACCGCCCACAAGGCCTCCTGGCTCAGGTAGTCGGCCATTTTCGGCATGTACACGCGGCCGTCGCGCACCGCGCCATGGCGCACACGCTCGACGAACCATTCATCGCCGGCGTCGCCGGCATCGAGCAGCCGCAGGTCCGGGGCAATGCCGCCAGACTTGGCTTCCAGGCCATGGCAGGCCGCGCAGTTCTGGTTATAGGCCGAGGCGCCGATCTCGACTGCCTTGTCGTGTTCCGGCGAGCTACGGTAAGGGTTGACCGCCGCCCAGCCGTCTGCGTCCAGGCTCACCCCAGCGTCCTTGACCGGGGTCAGCCCCTTGGTCTCTACCGCCTGTGGGACTACATTGCCATGGGCCCAGGCCGTACCGGTCATTACCGCGCCGGCCAACAAGCCTGCAGCAAGCCACACATTGCGTTTTGTTGTCATTGTTATGCCCTCACCATTGCACGCAAAGCCTCAACCACAGAGGCCGTGTCGCCATCTTAAAAACACCCGGCACACGGCCGAATGCTGCTTTGGTGGTCGCGCCTTACTCCCTTGGTAGTAGGGCTTGTGGCGAACGGCCAAATGAGGTGCCGACCGGGAACTCTTCCCGGCAATGGCGGGATTTTTTCCGTATCCGTAGAGCGCCCCGGCGGCCCACCCTGTGCAGGCCAAAACCTCCACTGGGAACTGCAACCATGACAATAAGATCGCTACCCGCCCTTTCCCCTCTGGCCTTGAGCGTGCGCGTGCTGCTGATGGCCGGTAGCCTGGCCTTGGGCAGCGTGGCAACAGCGGCCACCCCCCCTGCGGCACCTGCCACCAAGAACGTCACCTGGGAAGACATCGCAAACGACCACCTCACCACCAACGACGTGCTGCAGTACGGCATGGGTACCAATGCCCAGCGCTGGAGCCCGTTGGCCCAGGTCAACGACAAGAACGTGTTCAAGCTCACCCCGGCGTGGTCCTACTCGTTCGGCGACGAGAAGCAGCGCGGCCAGGAATCGCAGGCCATCGTCAGCGACGGTGTGGTCTATGTGACAGGGTCGTACTCACGGGTATTTGCCCTCGATGCCAAGACCGGCAAACGCCTGTGGACCTACAACCACCGCCTGCCCGACAACATTCGCCCCTGCTGCGACGTGGTCAACCGGGGCGCCGCCATCTACGGCGACAAGATCTACTTCGGCACCCTCGACGCGCGGGTCGTGGCCTTGGACAAACACACCGGCAAGGTGGTCTGGAACAAGAAGTTCGGCGACCACAGTGCCGGCTACACCATGACCGGCGCGCCGGTGCTGATCAAGGACAAGACCAGTGGCAAGGTCCTGCTGATCCACGGCAGCTCGGGGGATGAATTCGGCGTGGTCGGGCAGCTGTTCGCACGCGACCCGGACACCGGGGAAGAAGTGTGGATGCGGCCTTTCGTCGAGGGCCACATGGGCCGCCTGAATGGCAAGGACAGCACTCCGACCGGCGACGTCAAGGCACCGTCCTGGCCAGATGACCCCACCACCGAAACCGGCAAGGTCGAAGCCTGGAGCCATGGTGGCGGCGCCCCTTGGCAAAGCGCCAGCTTCGATCCGGAAACCAATACCATCATCGTCGGGGCGGGCAACCCGGGGCCTTGGAACACCTGGGCGCGTACCTCGAAAGACGGCAACCCGCACGACTACGACAGCCTGTATACCTCCGGCCAGGTCGGTGTAGACCCGAGCACCGGCGAGGTCAAGTGGTTCTACCAGCACACCCCCAACGACGCCTGGGACTTCTCCGGCAACAACGAACTGGTGCTGTTCGACTACAAAGGCAAGGACGGCAAGGTGGTCAAGGCCACCGGCCACGCCGACCGCAACGGCTTCTTCTATGTGGTCGACCGCAACAATGGCAAGTTGCAGAACGCCTTCCCCTTCGTCGACAACATCACCTGGGCCAGCCATATCGACCTGAAGACCGGGCGCCCGGTGGAAAACCCCGGCCAGCGCCCGGCCAAGCCGCTGCCGGGTGAAACCAAAGGCAAGCCAGTCGAGGTTTCACCGCCATTCCTCGGCGGCAAGAACTGGAACCCCATGGCCTACAGCCAGGACACCGGCCTGTTCTACATCCCCGGCAACCAGTGGAAGGAGGAATACTGGACCGAGGAAGTGAACTACAAGAAAGGCTCGGCCTACCTCGGCATGGGCTTCCGCATCAAGCGCATGTACGACGACCACGTCGGCACCCTGCGCGCCATGGACCCGACCACGGGCAAACTGGTGTGGGAACACAAAGAGCACCTGCCACTGTGGGCAGGCGTGCTGGCAACCAAGGGCAACCTGGTGTTCACCGGCACCGGCGATGGTTTCTTCAAGGCCTTCGACGCCAAGACGGGCAAGGAGCTGTGGAAGTTCCAGACCGGCAGCGGCATCGTATCCCCGCCCATCACCTGGGAGCAGGATGGCGAGCAGTACATCGGCGTGACGGTCGGCTACGGCGGTGCGGTGCCGCTGTGGGGTGGCGACATGGCCGAACTGACCAAGCCCGTTGCCCAAGGTGGCTCGTTCTGGGTGTTCAAGATCCCGAGCTGGGACAACAAGACCGCCCAGCGGTGATTGCCTGAGGTGGCGTATACCCGGGGCCGCGTTGCGGCCCCTTCCCCTGGTGCTTACACCCACGAGAGCCATTCGCCATGAACTACCTGCCCATTGCCCTGTTGTTGGCGCTCTCGCCTGCCCTGGCCGCACATGCCGAAGACGCTGGCGACGATGCCCCACTGACCATCAACGGCTGCGTCATCGCCGAAGCCAGCCAGTGCCCGGGTGCCAACCTGCGCGGCGCCAACCTGGCTAACCAGGACCTGCGCAAGATGAACCTGGCCGGCGCCGACTTGCGCGACGCCGACCTTCGCCACGCCCAACTGGACCTGGCCAACCTGGAAAAAGCCCGCCTGCAAGGCGCCAACCTGACCCGCGCCAGCCTGCAGCAGAGCAACCTGCGCCTGGCCGACCTGAGCAATAGCCACCTGGTGGCCATTCAGGGCTGGGGCCTGTTCGCCCAAGGCGCGCAGTTCGAGAACGCCGACCTCAGCGCGGCCTATCTGCAGTTCGCCCGGTTGTCCGGGGCCAAGTTGCACAAAGCCAACCTGCAGGCTGCGGACCTCGAAATGGCCTGGCTCAGCAAGGCCGACCTGCAGGAGGCCAGGCTGACCGACGCCAACCTGCAGGAGGCCAAGTTCGGCCAAAGCAACCTGGCGCGCGCCGACCTGCGCGGGGCACGGCAGCATTACGGGAATTTCCAGGAGGCCAACATGGAGGGATGCACAGGCTGCCCCGAAACCTGGGACAAATGACTGATTGCGCTGCCTGTAGGAGCGGCCTTGTGTCGCGATGGGCTGCAAAGCAGCCCCGGCAATTTGTGCACCATGCTGAAAACCTGGGGCTGCTTTGCAGCCCATCGCGACACAAGGCCGCTCCTACAGGCAGCCCATCGCGACACAAGGCCTACCCCGCTACCCGCACCAGCCCCAGGTCAATCCCCAGGTGCACCAGCTCGGCATGCGAGCTGACCTGCAGCTTGCTCTTGAGCAAGGTCAAATGGTTGGACACGGTCTTGCCACTGATGCACAGCTGCTCGGCAATCAGCCGCGCCGGGGTGCCCTTGGCAAGCATGACGAAAATCTCCAGCTCGCGCTGGGTCATGCGCTGCAGGCGCGGGTCGCTTTCATTGTGCGGGGTGGTGCAGGCCAATTGCGTGGCCAGCGGCTGTTCAATGTAGGCATGCCCGGCCAATACACGCTGCACCGCCTCGATCAGCACCTCAGGCGCCGAATTCTTGGTCAGGTAGCCCGACGCCCCGGCCTCCAGCGCCTGCCGCACCAGGGGCAACTCGTCGTGCATGCTGAAGAACAGCACCCGCAGCTGGGGCAGGCGCTGACGCAGCCGGCGGGTGGCTTCCAGGCCGCTGATGCCCGGCAGGCCGAAGTCCATGACCACCAGGTTGGGCACCTGCTCGTGCACCAGGGCCAGCGCCTCTTCGCCACTGGCCGCTTCGCGCACCTGGATGTCTGGCAATACCGCCCGCAGCAGGCTGGCATAGCCTTGGCGGACCACAGCATGGTCGTCGACCAGTACGATATTCATCACACCTCCTTGGGGATGTTCAGCGCCAACGCCCAACCGCCACCCGGGCGGCTGAAAATGCGTAATTCACCCCCCAGGCTGCGCGCGCGTTCGGCCATCGAGTGCAGGCCAACCCCAGGCCGGCGCGGTTGGCGCGCGCCGCACCCGTTGTCGCGCACGAACAAGCGCAACCCCTTGGCGCTGCGCTGCAGGCGCACCCGCACCTGGCTGGCGCCGGCATGCCGGGCGATATTGGTCAACGCCTCCTGCAGCAGCCGGTACAAGTGCGTCCTGCTCGGCGCGGGCAAGTCTGGCAAATGCTCGCCAACCCGCAGCCGGCAATCGATGCCCTGCCTGGCCTGCCACTGGCTCACCAGCAGGCCAATGGCCTGCGCCAGCGGCATGTGTTGCAGCGCCACCGGATACAGGTCTTGTACCAGGGCACGAAACCCTTGCTGCAAATGTTCGCAATTGAGTTCCAGTTGCTGTGTGGTCTGCTTGACCACAGCGGGCTGGTCGGCTGCCATGCGCAGCAGGCAGCCCTGGGCGCGGATACCGGCCAGGTATTGCCCAAGGTCATCGTGCAGGGCCTGCGCCAGCCGGGTACGCTCCTGCTCCTGCACCGCCAGCAGGGCCTGGGTCAGCTGCGTATTGTCGGCCCGGGCCTGCTCCAGGTTCGCCACCATCGCGTTGAAGTGCGCAGCCAACTGGCGTGCCTCCGGCAGGTTGGCCTCGCGCAAACGCACGGCCAGGTGCCCCGCCGACACCTGCCGCAGCGCCCCCAGCAATTCAGCCAGCAGCCCCATGGCCCGCCCGACCGCCCAACGGATGGTCACCAGGCTCAATACCAGCGCCAGACCGCACAAGCTCAGCAATTGCACCAGCGACTCCCAGACTTCGTCGATTTCATCGCGGGCATCCACGGCAATCAGCACCCGCCGACCATCGCTCAGTGTCAGTAAACGGCCACCTGGGTGGTGTTGACCGAACAGCTGGCGGCCCAGCCAGGCATCCACACCGGCATCCCCCGGCAACAGGGCGGCATCGCCAGCTGCCAGCCAATGCACCCGCACATGGCGCAGGTTCTGGGTCAGGCCCGGCTGCAAACTGGCCGGGTCACGCTCGGCAGTGTCGGCAAGGTAGGTCACCACGGCCTCGGCAGACTGCAGCTCACGCTCCACGTCGGCCACAGCCTGGTGCAGCAGCACCCCGGCACAGGCCACCGTCACCAGGGCGAAGCAGCCGGTGACCCAAAGGTTGATGCGCCACAGCGCAGACAAGTTGAACAGGCGCATGGGAGCTCTCTTCAGGGGTGCCGAAGCCCATCGTAAAACCGTAGGTGGCGCGGGAAATTACTACCTTGGTACCGGCCGAGCGCTACTTTCTGCATATTTCCCGCGCCCGGCGGGGTTCCTATGCTGGCGCCATCTGCCGTGGAGTGTTTCATGCGCCAGCCTGCCCACCTTGCCTTGTTCTGCCTGCTGGCCCTGATCGCCGTGTTGTCCGCGCCCCTTGCGTCGGCCGCTGCGGGCCAGGCCGACGCCCTACTGCACGTGGGCATCGGCTATCTGGGCTACCGGCCCGACCCGGGCCCGCTGCTGTCCAATATCATCCCCGAACCGGCCGACGCTGGCCTGCAAGGCGCCGAGCTGGCGATCGTCGACAGCAACAGCACCGGCCGTTTTCTCAAGCAACAGTTCCAGCTGACCAGCGCTAGCGTGGACAGCCCCGAGGCGCTGTTGCAGGCGGCCCAAGCACAACACGACCAAGGCCTGCGCCTGTTCGTGGTCAACGCCCCGGCCACCAGCCTGCGCGCGTTGGCCGCGGCGCTGCCCGACAGCCTGCTGTTCAATGCCGGCAGCCCCGACGACAGCCTGCGCAGTAGCCAGTGCCTGGGTAACGTGCTGCACAGCCTGCCGGGCCGGGCAATGCTCGCCGATGCGCTGGTGCAGTTCCTGGTGCTGCGCAAATGGCAACGCGCGCTGCTGGTGGTCGGCCAGACCGCAGATGACCAGGCCTACGCCGCCGCCCTGCGCCGCTCGGCGAAACGCTTCGGCGTGCAGCTGGTCGCGGAAAAAGCCTGGACCTTCGACAACGACCAGCGCCGCAGCGCCCAGGCCGACATGCCGCTGTTCACGCAAACCGCCGAATACGACGTGGTGCTGGTGGCCGACGAACGCGGTGACTTTGGCGAATACCTGCCCTACCAGACCTGGTACCCGCGGCCAGTGGCGGGCACCCAGGGATTGACCCCCACCGGTTGGCACAAGACCGTGGAAACCTTCGGCGCGGCGCAACTGCAAAAACGTTTCGAGGCCCAGGCCGGGCGCTGGATGAACGACCGTGACTTCGCCGCCTGGATGGCCGTGCGCAGCATTGCCAGCGCGGTCAGCAAACTGCGCCAGGCCGACCCACGGGCGCTGCAACAGCTGCTGCTCAGCGAGCAACTGCCCCTGGACGGTTTCAAGGGCCGCAAGCTCAGCTACCGGCCCTGGAACGGCGAGCTGCGCCAACCGATTGCGCTGGTACAGCCTCGCGCACTGGTCAGCACCTCGCCACAAGATGGCTTCCTGCACCCCTTCAACGAAATGGACAGCCTGGGCTACGACAAGCCCGAAGTGACCTGCACGTACCCCTGAGCCGACAACCACAACAATAAGGAATACGCCATGCGCCGCCCTCTGCTTTCCCGCGCCCTGCTCTACCCCAGCCTGCTGACGGGCGCCCTGGCGCTGGCCTGCGGGCATGCGCTGGCCGCCACTGCCTGGGTGTCCAACGAGAAGGACAACAGCCTCAGCCTGATCGACCTGCAGACCCTGGAGGTCACCGAAACCCTTGCGGTCGGCCAACGCCCTCGGGGGCTGCTGCTGTCGCATGACAACAAGTTGCTGTACATCTGCGCGAGCGATTCCGACCGGGTACAGGTGATGGACGTGGCCACCCGCAAGATCATCAAGGAACTGCCCTCTGGCAAGGACCCCGAGCAGTTCGCCCTGCACCCCAACGACCGCTGGCTGTACGTTTCCAACGAAGACGATGCGCTGGTGACCGTGATCGACACCGTGACCGACCAGGTACTGGGGCAGATCGATGTCGGTATCGAGCCTGAAGGCATGGCCGTCAGCCCCGATGGCAAATGGGCGGTCAACACCAGCGAAACCACCAACATGTTGCACTGGATCGACACCAGCACCCAGACCCTGGCCGACAGCACCCTGGTCGACCAGCGCCCGCGCTTCGTCGAATTCAGCCAGGACGGTTCCAGGCTGTGGGCCTCGGCGGAAATCGGCGGCACGGTGACCGTCCTTGACGTTGCCACGCGCCAGGTGCTGAAAACCCTGAACTTCCAGATCAAGGGCGTGCACCCGGACAAGGTCCAGCCGGTGGGCATCAAGCTCAGCGCGGACGGCAAGTATGCCTTCGTCGCCCTGGGCCCGGCCAACCATGTGGCGGTGATCGATGCCAAGACCTACGAGGTGCTCGATTACCTGCTGGTCGGGCGGCGGGTCTGGCAGTTGGCGTTCTCCCCCGACCAGCGCCGCTTGCTGGCCACCAACGGGGTCAGCGGCGATGTATCGGTAATCGATACGCAGAACCTCAAGGTGCTCAAATCGGTGAAAGTCGGGCGCTACCCTTGGGGCGTGGTGGTCACCCCATGAACGCCCTCGAGGTGGCCGATGTGAGCTTCGCCTACGGCCAGCGCGAGGCGCTGCGGCAGGTCGGTTTCAGCCTGGCACCGGGCCGTTTTGCCGCGTTGCTGGGCCCCAATGGCGCCGGCAAGTCGACCCTGATCGCCCTGCTGACCCGCCTGTACGACCTGCAGCACGGCGATATCCGGGTGTGCGGCTGCTCGTTGCGCGACACCCCGCGCCCGGCGCTGCGGCAGATGGGCGTGGTGTTCCAGCAGAGCACCCTGGACCTGGACCTGAGCGTGGAGCAGAACCTGCGCTACCACGCCGCGCTGCATGGCCTGTCACGGCGCCAGGGCAACCAGCGGGTAGAGGCCGAGCTGGCGCGCCAAGGCCTGGGCGAGCGCCGCCACGACAGCGTGCGCGAGCTGAATATCGGCCACCGCCGGCGGGTGGAAATCGCCCGTGCGCTGCTGCACGAGCCACGCCTGCTGCTGCTCGACGAGGCCAGCGTCGGCCTCGACCCGGCCAGCCGCCTGGCGCTCAACCAGCACGTGCGGCAGCTGTGCCGCCAGCAGCAGTTGAGTGTGCTGTGGACCAACCACCTGCTGGACGAAGTGCAGCCTAGCGACGACCTGCTGATTCTCCATCAAGGGCGCCTGGTGGCCAGCGGTACCGCCGATGCCCTGAGCTTGCAGCACGGCGGCGACCTGGACCATGCCTTTGCCCACCTGACCCGGCAGCCTTCAGGAGCCCACACCCGATGAACGTCTACTGGCAGTGTTTCAACGGCATCATGCTGCGCGAATGGCTGCGCTTCGTATTGCAGCGCACGCGCCTGCTCAGTGCCCTGGTGCGCCCGTTGCTGTGGTTGCTGGTGTTCGCTGCCGGTTTTCGGGCAGCGCTGGGCATTGCCATCATCGAGCCGTACGACACCTACATCCCCTACGAGGTGTACATCATCCCGGGGCTGGCCTGCATGATCCTGCTGTTCAACGGCATGCAAGGGTCGTTGTCGATGGTCTATGACCGGGAAATGGGCAGCATGCGCGTGCTGCTGACCAGCCCCCTGCCGCGGCCGTTCCTGTTGGCCAGCAAGTTGCTGGCGACCTCGCTCATTTCCCTACTGCAGGTGTACGCGTTCCTCGCCATTGCCTGGGTGTACGGTGTGCAACCGCCGGCGGTGGGGTTGCTGCTGGCACTGCCGGCGCTGCTGCTGGTGGCGTTCATGCTCAGTGCCCTGGGGCTGCTGCTGTCGAACGCCATCCGCCAGCTGGAGAACTTTGCCGGGGTGATGAATTTCGTGATTTTCCCGCTGTTTTTCCTGTCTTCGGCGCTGTACCCGCTGTGGAAGATGCGCGAAGCCAGCGAGTGGCTGTACTGGCTGTGCGCGGTAAACCCGTTCACCCATGCCGTGGAGCTGGTGCGGTTTGCCTTGTACCAGCGCCTGAACCTGTTGGCGCTGGCGGTGTGCCTGGGCTTGACGGTGCTGTTCACGCTGCTGGCGATCGCCACCTTCAACCCCCAGCACGCAGCGTTGCGCAAGCCACGATGATCCTGTGGCCTGGCGCGGCCCAGGCTTACGGGCAGCGCTAAGTCACCTACTACTTTAGTACTGCGTTTACTGTCTATCGTCGCATTCACAAAGCACCGCTACTGGCATGTAATGGGTTCATAACAAAAAGGAAGAACCCCATGCCACGTGCCCTGCCCCGGCTGCCACGCCCCTTGCTGGCGGCACTTTCACTGAGCCTGACGCTGGGCACCGCCCAGGCCGACACGGCGCCGCTGTTCTCTGCCGACGGTTACCGCATCACCCTTTACCGCAGCCCGACCCCGGCCCAGGTCGACGGCGCCCAGGTGGTAGACACTGCCACATTGCAACGCCTGCTCAGCCAGCAGCCGCGGCCGGTACTGATCGACGTGTACCGCCGCCAGTGGCTGCAGGGCCGCTTCATCGAAGACGAGCCGCACGCCAACCTTCCCGGCAGCCTGTGGCTGGCCAACACCGGCGATGGCGAGCTGAGCCCGGCCTGGCAGGCGTACTTCGCGCAAAACCTGCAAAGCGCCACCGCCGGGCACCCCGACCAGCCTGTGGTGTTCTACTGCCGCGCCGATTGCTGGCTGAGCTGGAACGCGGTAAAACGCGCTAAAGCCCTGGGTTACCACAGCCTGTACTGGTACCGCGACGGCGTTGACGCGTGGCAGCAGGCCAACCTGCCGCTGCAGCCGGCGCAACCGGTGCCTTTGCCCTGATCTGTTCAACTGCCACTGTGTGCCCTGCTCCATCCAATAAAAACAAGGTGAAAAGGCCATGTACAAAATTCTGATTGCCGACGATCACCCCCTGTTTCGCGAAGCCATCCACAACGTCATCAGCGATGGGTTCCAAGGCAGCGAGGTCATGGAAACCGCCGACCTGGACAGCGCCCTGGCGCTGACCCAGGCGCATGACGACCTCGACCTGATCCTGCTCGACCTGAACATGCCCGGCATGCACGGCCTCAACGGCCTGATCACCCTGCGCAACGAAGCACCGACCACGCCGGTGGTGATCGTGTCGGCCGAACAGGAGAAACAGATCGTGCTGCAGGCCATCACCTATGGCGCGGTGGGTTTCATCACCAAGTCCTCGCCGCGCGCACAGATGATCGAGGCGATCGAGCAGATCCTC
The DNA here is from genome assembly GCF_001320345.1 of Pseudomonas sp. NBRC 111127. Classification (NCBI taxonomy): domain Bacteria; kingdom Pseudomonadati; phylum Pseudomonadota; class Gammaproteobacteria; order Pseudomonadales; family Pseudomonadaceae; genus Pseudomonas; species Pseudomonas sp. NBRC 111127. The sequence goes on from NZ_BCBD01000075.1 coordinate 25,667, forward strand.
AACGGTAATGTCTACCTGCCGCCCGACATCATCCGCGCGCAGAAAAGCAGCACCGGCCGGCGCCAGAACGATGCGCCGAGCTTCCCGCCGGAAATGCTCCAGGCCTTGACCCGCAAGCAGTTGCTGGTACTGGAACGCATGACCAAGGGGGAATCGAACAAGCAGATCGCCTACACCCTGGATATCGCCGAGACCACGGTCAAGGCGCATGTGTCGGCGATCTTGCGCAAGCTCAATGTGCACAACCGCGTGCAGGCCATTCTCAGTGCAGGCGATATCGACTTCGCCGACTACCTGCGGCGCTGACCGTCTCCAGCTTCATGGGGGCCGCGTTGCAGCCCCCATAGCACACCCGGCCCTAGCCTTGGGTGCCCAGCAAATGGCTCATTGCAGTTTTCAATTTCAACGGCCGCACCGGCTTGTGCATCAGGGTATGGCCCAGCTCACGGATCTGCTGCTTGAGGTCGTTGCTGTAGTTGGCCGTGATCATCAGCGCCGGTAGCGGCTGGGTACGGCGGGCATTGATGCGCGCCACCGCGTCAAGGCCGTTGCAGTCATTGTCCAGGTGGTAGTCGGCAATCAGCAGGTTGGCCTCGGCGTGGTAATTGTCCACCTGGCGTGCCAGGTCTTCCTCCGACAGCGCGGTGATCACCTTGCACCCCCAGCCTTCGAGCAGCGTGCGCATGCCGGCACAAATGGCCGCATCGTTGTCCAGCACCCAGACTTGCGCCCCACGCAGGCGTTCGAACATCGGCTCGCACACAGGCTGGCTCGGCTGCGCCTTGGGCGCAACGGTGCTCAACGGGACCTCGACGGCAAACACCGATCCCTTGCCCAGCCATGACCGCACGCGGATGCGATGGCCCAGGATACCGGCGATCTTCTCCACGATCGCCAGGCCCAGGCCCAGCCCGCGATCCTGCTCGGGGCGCTGCACATCACCGCGCCGGAACTCCTGGAACATTTCCTCCAGGTGTTCTTCGGCGATGCCGATGCCGCTGTCCCACACCTCGATCCGCAGGCCGCCACGCAGGCGCCGGCAACCCAGCACCACCCGCCCGCTGCGGGTGTAGCGGATGGCATTGCTGAGCAGGTTGCGCAGAATGCGCGCCAACAGCTGGATATCACTGCGCACCACCGCCGAACACCCTACGAAATGCAGGGCCAGGCCCTCGCTACGCGCGACCTGGGCATATTCGGCCGCCAGGTTGTCCAGCAGCTCGCTGAGCGCGAAAGGCGCGATATCGGCCTTGATCACGCCCGCATCAAGCTTGGAAATGTCGACCAG
>NZ_BCBD01000076.1:0-26930 GCF_001320345.1 Pseudomonas sp. NBRC 111127
GGTCAACAGGATGCCCAGCCAAACGATCGCACCGGGAACGATATAGGCGTAGGCCGACCCCACACCGATCTTCTGCAGCGCGATTACCATCAGCAGGCCGATCGCCGCGACGCCGAAACCGCTGTAGTCGAGGCCACCCGAGTAGAAGACCGCGATGATCAGCACAGCGATAATGTCATCGATGATCGCCAGGGCAAGCAGAAACACACGTACGTTGGACGGAATCGACTTGCCCAGCAGGGCCAATACGCCTACCGCAAAAGCGATATCGGTGGCCGTTGGCACTGCCCAACCCTGTTGGTCGGCTGGCGAATGAACGATACCGAGGTAGAGAAGCGCCGGTGCGGCTACGCCGCCGACCGCAGCGGCCATGGGCAGCATGGCCTGGCGCAGGCTGGCCAGCGCACCCTCGTGGATCTCGCGGCGGATCTCCATGCCCACCACCAGGAAAAAGATGGTCATCAGCCCATCATTGACCCAGAAATGCAGCGACTGCGCATACACGTGCGAGCCCACGCCGAACGTTATCGGGGCGTGCCAGAGGGCTTCATAACTGTCGGCGGCAGGGGAATTTGCCCAGACAAGGGCGGCGATAGCGGCAACCAACAGCACGATGCCACTGACTGCTTCGATGTGCAAAAAGCGTTGAAGGCTGGCGAAGGCGCGCTCGGCCAGTTTCTGGGCGCGAGGCAAATCTGTTTTAGGCATAGGCGCAAGTACTCCCGCATGGCGGCCCGACCTGCGCTGTTCTTTAACCTGCCTCACTGCACCATGCAGCAGACACCCGGGCGCTAGTCTACCGAATAACCGCATTCAGATGAACCCGAATGCGGTTATCGATCATTTGCCGAGGGCCTGCCTGTACAGCGGGTGCCTGCGCTCGATCACTGGATCAGTGGCACACCGCTGAGTTTCTGCAGTTCATCGAAGTCGATGTCTGCGCATATTTCGATCACTTTCAACCCATCAGGCGTGACTTCCAGCACTGCCAGGTCGGTGTAGATACGGCTGACGCAACCAATACCAGTCAGCGGGTAGGTGCATTCAGGCACCAGCTTGCTTTCGCCTGTCTTGGTCAGGTGGTCCATCATCACGAACACCTGGCGCGCGCCGGTGGCCAGGTCCATCGCGCCGCCCACCGCCGGGATCGAACCCTCGGCGCCGGTGTGCCAGTTGGCCAGGTCGCCCTTGACCGAAACCTGGAAGGCACCCAGTACCGCGATGTCCAGGTGGCCACCGCGCATCATCGAGAACGAGTCGGCATGGTGGAAGAAAGCGCCACCGGTCAACAGCGTCACGTGCTGCTTGCCGGCATTGATCAGGTCATCGTCTTCTTCGCCCGGGGCCGGGCTAGGGCCCATGCCCAGCAGACCGTTTTCGCTGTGCAGGAATACTTCCTTGTCACCCAGGTAATTGGCCACCAGGGTCGGTGCGCCGATGCCGAGGTTTACGTAGGCACCTTCCTGAATGTCTGCGGCCACGCGCTGGGCCATCTCGGTGCGGGAGAGCTTTTTGGTGATGGTCATGGCAGGCCTCATTCAGCGGTGGCAAGCGAAGCAGCGCTGGTGCCGGTGACGGCGACGACGCGCTGGACGAAGATACCCGGGGTGATGATGTGTTCCGGGTCCAGTTCACCCAGTTCGACAACCTGGTCGACCTGGGCGATGGCCGTCTTGGCGGCCATGGCCATGATCGGGCCGAAGTTGCGCGCCGCCTTGCGGTAGACCAGGTTGCCCCAACGGTCGCCTTTGTGCGCCTTGATCAGCGCAAAGTCGGCGTGCAGCGGCATTTCCAGCACGTACATGCGGCCGTCGATTTCACGGGTTTCCTTGCCTTCGGCCAGCAGCGTGCCGTAGCCGGTCGGCGAGAAGAACGCACCAATGCCCGAGCCCGCTGCGCGGATACGCTCGGCCAGGTTGCCCTGTGGTACCACCTCCAGTTCGATCTTGCCGGCGCGGTACAGTTCGTCGAACACGTACGAGTCGGACTGGCGCGGGAACGAGCAGATCACCTTGCGCACGCAGCCGGCCATCAGCAAGGCTGCCAGGCCGATCTCGCCGTTACCGGCGTTGTTGCTGATGATGGTGAGGTCGCGGGCGCCGGTGGCGATCAGGCCATCGATCAGCTCGGACGGCATGCCGGCAGTGCCGAAGCCACCGACCATGATGGTCGATCCGTCGGTGATCCCTTCCACCGCGCTGGCGATGGACTCGTACGTTTTATTGATCAAGGCGAGCTCCTGGTTGTTCCTGGAGTTGGAGTTGTCGGGCTGGCCGGCGCCTGTAAAGCGGTGGGCCTGTCAGCATGTGCAATTGCTTGCTGACTTTGGCCATAGCGTGCCGCAAGACAGGGCTACAGTAGAGGGGGTTTGGCGGAATTCGTGCGATTATCGAACTGTTGTGCGATCTGCGAGCACCCCGAACGGCGGTGCAGTCGCGTGCGCTCAGGGGCTTGGCGCCTCCCTTTGCCCCTGCATGGTGCAACCCGCCACCTGACTGGTGTGTTTTTGCACCCTTAGCGGGCGGGGTGCTGCGGTAAACCGTGATTCTACCCCGATGCCTCTATTGGCCTGCGACTTGCTATCAAATTGCCATTCGATGTCGCTTATGGTGAAGATAATGTCGCTTTCCAGTGCTTCCATGCAGTTGTCATCCCAAGAGAAGGGCTGGCTGCCCTGGTTTGGCAGAACCGGCAAGTTCAGCATGGGCTGGGCATGCCACTTGAACCGGGCAAATTATCCGCAAATCGAGCAAACCTTCGAGGCCATTGCCCAGACCCGCGTCCGTTTGCTGCAGGAGTGGGCGCACGAACAATGGGAGCACCTGGCCGAGCTGGCCGAGCAACTGGCCCCCGGCTTTGACCGGCTGGGCAGCGCGCAATTGCAGGACAAGCTTGCCCAGGCCGAGGACTTCTCCGAGCTGTTCGTCGTCGACCCCACTGGCAAGGTGCTTGCCTCGACCTGGCCGCAACGGGCAACAGCGCCCATCGAGCACACCCGTGCGCTGGCGAAGGGGCTGAAGGCGCCATTTTTGCACGGCCCCTATTGCGACCCGCTGACCTTGAGCATCGGCCCGTCCTCTTCGCGCTTTCACGATGAGGTAACCCTGATGTTCTACCAGCCTGTGAAGGTTACCGGCAACGTCGTGGGTTGCCTCTGTGGTCGCGTACCCAACGATGTGCTGGGCGATCTGATCCAGCGCGAGGCCGGGCATATTTACGCCGAATCGGGTGACAACTACCTGTTCATGGCGCAGTCGCGCTTCGACCCGACGATCCAGCCGGGTACGGCGTTGTCGCGCTCGCGTTTCGAAGATGCCACCTTCACCCACGGCGAGAACCTGAAAAACGGCGTTCACACGGCGTGGGGCACCGTGCAGGTGCAGCGCCATACCGAGCTGGAGCTGCGTTTCACCGACCCATCCACCCGCGAGCTGCACCCGGGGGTACGCGAAACCATCCGTTGCGGCGCCAACGTGTTCGTTACCTACCCCGGGTATTCCGACTACCGTCATGTGCCAGTGGTGGGCAAGGGCGTGACCTTCCAGCTGCCGGGCTCGCCGGACCGCTGGGGAATGATGTGCGAGGCAGACCTCGAGGAAGTGTACCGGCGCCGCTCGCTCAGTTATGGCTTGATGAAGCCCTACCTTGCGACGATGGTCGGCCTGTTCGGTTGCAACTACCTGGTGCAGCACTACGCGGGCCTGCCGCAGGGCCTGAACGAGGGGGTCGAAGCCTTGGCCATGCTCGCCGCCGCGGTGCTGTTCGGCATGCTCGGGCCGCGCCGTGTGGCGGCGCGCCTCAATGGCATGAGCAATGTGCTGCGGACCATCGCCGAGGGTGAGGGCAACCTGCGCCAGCGGCTGGATACCCACACGGTGGGTAACGATGAAAGCGGCGACATGGCCCGCTGGATCAACAGCTTCATCGACCGCCTGGATGCAGTGGTAGGGCAGGTGGTCAAGGCCAGCCACACGGTGGGCGTCACCAACCAGATGATGCTGGGCCGTAGCCAGGATGCCAGCGTCACTTCGGCTGACGTGGCCGAGGCCGTGCATCAGATGATGATCATCATGGAAGAGCATTTGGGCGAATTGCAGCAGGCCTCGGTCAGCGCCGAGCAGATGAAGCAGGCCATGGACGAAGTGGTCACCCGCGCCCGCGAGCAGTTCCAGGCGGTGCAGGCCGGTACGCAGTCGATCCGCGACGTGGTGGCGCGTTCGTCGTCCAGTGTGCAACGCCTTGACAGCCGCATGGTCGAGATCGACAACATCACCGGGTTGATCAGTGACATTACCAACCAGACCAACCTGTTGGCGCTCAATGCTGCGATCGAGGCGGCGCGCGCTGGCGAGCACGGCCGTGGCTTTGCCGTGGTGGCCGACGAGGTGCGCAGCCTGGCGGCGCGAACGGCGCGGGCTGCCGATGACATACGCACCATGGTCGAGAGCCTGCAGGGTGAGACCCGTCAGGCCGTGAGTTTCATGGAGCGGGGCGTGCAGGACGTGGACAGCAGCCTGCGCCTGGCCGAGGACGCTTCGTCCGAAAACGTGCAACTGCACCAGGCGGTGGAGGGTATGTTCGCGATCATCCAGCAGCTCAACCGGCGCAGCCTGGAATATGGCAAGACCATCGAGCAGGTCAACCAGTCTTCCCACGAGATGCGCCAGACTGCGGTGGTGTTGCAGAGCAGTGCGCAGAAGGTGCGGGTGGATGCCGGCAAGTTGCAGAAGCTGGTCGGGCAGTTCGAGACCAGCGAAGAGGGCAAACGGGCGGCTGCCGCTTGAGTGCCGAAGCCGGCCAGGGCTGTTGTCAGCGCCGCAGTTCGGCAGCGAACTGGCCAGCCTGCAGGTGCACCTGTGCAGGCCCGCCCCAGAACGCGCCGTGGCGGACGATCACCCGTTCATGAATGGCAGCCGCCACCGCGGCCGCCGCATTGGGCGCCCTCAACAACACGAAGCTGGCCTCGTTACCCAGGTGCAGGCCGTAATCCTGCTTGCCCATGACCGCGGCACTGGCCTCGGTCGCCATCTGCAGCGCCACCCGCAGCTCTTCGTCGGTGTTGAACCCCGAGCGGTAACCGACCAGCATCGCCCGCTGCAGCATGTCGCCATTGCCATACGGCCACCAGGCATCCTGGATGTTGTCGTTGCCGGTGAACACCTGCACACCCCCGGCGCGCAAGCGCAGCACCGGCGGAAAGGCGCGGTCGCCCGGGGCATTGGTCATGATCGAGATACCTGCGCCCGCCAACGCCTCGGCGGTGTGGTCGACCACCGCGTCGGTGACGTCGCCCAGGCCGTAGGCGTGGCTGACCGCAACCAGGCCTTGCATGCCCAGGGCCTGGGTGCGCGCGGCAATGCGCTGAAGTTGGGCGATGCAGATATCGCCGGGTTCATGCAGGTGGATATCGACTTTAACGCCGTGCCGCTCAGCGATGCCGAAGATGATATCCAGCTGGGCGTCAGCGTCGCCGTCCAAGGTGGTGGGGTCGATGCCGCCAACCACCTGAGCCCCTTCGCCGATAGCGGCCTCCATGACCTGGGCGGTGCCAGGGCAGGTGACCACGCCGGCCTGGGGGAAGGCCACCAGCTCGATGTCGAGCAGGTGTTTCCAGTTGTCTCGGGCTTCGAGCATGGCGTGCAGGTGACTCAGGCCGGTGGTGGCGTCCACGTCCACATGGCAACGCATGGCCAAGGTGCCGTACGCAGCTGCCTGACGCATCAGCGCGTCGGCGCGCTCGATGATGGGCGGTGCGCTCGCCAGCTCACGTTTTTCCACGGCCAGGCGCTCGCGCAGGCTGGCGACAGGTTGGTGCGGGCGCCAGCGATCACCCACGAAGCTCTTGTCCAGGTGAATGTGGCCATCAACGAAACCCGGCAATACCAGCAAGCCTTCCAGGTCGATCGTTTCGCGGGCCGGGGTGCTGGCGCGCTGCGCGCCAATGTGGCTGATGCGGCCGTTGCTGACAGCGATGTGCAGGGGCAGGCCATCGGCATCGATGGCATTGATGAACTCACGGTCGTTCATGGAACTGGCCTTTTCTACTGGGGCTTGGTGGCTTGCCACGGTAAGGCGGATGAGCGCTTGCCTCCAATTAATTATCAGGATCAAGGCCAGTGGAATTGTGGATGCGGGGCAGCGTCAGCCGGCCGCAGGGGATCGTTGTGCGGGGCCCCAGGCGGGCTTTTCAGCCCGGCAGGCTTCACCGGCTGGGGGCACCGCGTGGGTATCCTCACTGCAAGGTGTTTGGTTTGAGGTCATCTGGCAACTGCTGCAGAGCCGCCTCCAGTTGCGCGACAGACTGGGCAAGTTGATCAGCTTCCTGGTGTTTGCCCACACTTCTCAGGCGGTCCCGCTCAATGCGCAGGTTCAGCAGGTTTTTCTGCAGTTTCAGGGCTGAAGCGTTGAAAGGGTCCATGGGCTTCTCACACTGTGGGCTTCCGTGCCGTTGTAGGAAGCATGGACCGTAGCAGCTCGAATTACCTCTAGAAACTGATGTTTCATACAGGAAAATCTGGTGTTCGCGGTATTTCCTACATTGAGCGGTAAAGTTTCCTACAAGATGCATTTCTGTATATGTTGCCACGTGCCGTCTGGCATCCAGTATCCGCTGGGTTGGGCCGGTTCTCCCTCGGCAGGCCCGCTGCGCAGGGCTCGATCAGCTTTGGAAATGTTATGTTGCACTTACCTTGCACAGCCAGCAGGTGCCGGGCCTTCAGCAACCTGCGCGGGACCTACCCAGGGCCGGTGCAACTTCTGCAAAACAGGGGCTGTCACAATGCTCTGCATGCCGCAGGAAACACCGTGGCATTTGGTATGTATCATTGCCGTTGTCGCCCCATACATGCGCCGATGACGGGCGGTATCTGCCGCCTGAGCCTGGCGCGAAGGTTTCCCGGCCAAGGAGAGGCCCATGCACTACGTTGTGATCGAATCCCACCGCAGTGAGTACCCGCGGCCTATCCGCTTTGCCAAAGGCACTTTGTTGGAGATTGGCCCGCGCTATGAAGGCGAGCCTGGCTGGCAGGACTGGTATTTGTGCAGTTGCACCGGCCAGGAGCCCGGCTGGGTGCCCGCGCAGCTGATTGAACGGCTCAGCGTTTGCCAGGGGCGGGCGCTCGATCATTACTGTGCGCACGAACTGGACGCCGACCCGGGGCAACTGGTGCAGATGGTGCGGCCGCTCAATGGGTGGCTGTGGTGTCGGCGCCATGGCAACGGCGAGCTGGGCTGGTTACCGGCAGAGAAGCTTCAGCAATTGGGCTGAGGGGCGCCCCAACGCTGCCACGTGTCGTGCGCTGCATCTGATACGCTTTTTTTGCGCCAACCTGAATCTGTAACCGTATCAGCCCAGGCCCGACAATACGCCCATTCCCGCTTCACAACTGTCGAGGTACCAATGGGCAAGCTGGCGCTGTTCCTGGGGGGGTTTCTGCTACTCACTATTCTGATCGGTCTGCTTGGCACCATTCCGCCAAGCTGAGGGTGATCGGTTTTTTCTGCGCGGCCCGTCTACTTCAAGCTCGGGCCAAATTTCCTGGCAAATGGCCACTATTCCCTTCGTCAGCATCGCTGGACCAGCGGTCGCTGCATGGCATTTTCAAGCATTAATACCTCGTGTAGTCTCCCGCCGCCGCTCATTCGGGTCGGCCTTTTCCGCTGGGAGTCGACACATTAATGGAATGCAAGAAAGGCGCCTGCGCCGCCCTGGAGTGGCGTAGCCGTTTCCTCGCCGAGGGCACGTTGGATGAGCAGGGTTACGAGCAGGCGCTGCGCAATGCACAAGCGCTGGAGCAGGCTGGGGATATCAGCACGTCAGAGTGGATCGAGCTGGTAAAGCTGGCCAATGCGGCATTGCTGGGTGTGGGATAAGTCATTCTTTGCGTTGGGAAATCTGTCCACAAAAAACGTGGGTAGGTCTGTGGATAAAGTGCTGTAAGCCATGCCGGTGGCGGGCTCTGTTAAATTGAGCAGAAATTGAACAGCCTTTTCGAAGGGCTGTTCATGGCGCCCGGCCGGCCTGGCGCAGGGCTATCAGCAAGTCGCGCACCCGGGCGGGCAGCTCGCCCGCCGGGTATACGGCGTGCATTTGCGGGTCCTGGCCAGTGCTGGAGGTCAGGCGGTATGGCGCGCATACCCGCACCAAGCGCCCGGCCTTGACCTGCGCCTCGCCTAGCCAGGCCGCCAGGCGCGCGATACCGGCACCCGCCAGGGCGCCGTGGTACACCGCAGTGCCCGAGGCCAGGCGCAACCGCGGCCTGGGCCGCACGCTGGTGATCTGGCCATCGCGGCAAAAGTGCCAGGCTTTGAGGATGCGCGGTGCGGTATGCAGGATCAGCGAGTGGCCTTCCAGCTGTTCGGGATGCGCCGGCGTACCGGCCAAGGCCAGGTACGCCGGGCTCGCATACAAGTGCCGCTGGTAGGGCCAAAGCGGGTAGCCGATCAGTTCGCTGGACTGCGGGAAGGCGCCGCGTACTGCAAAATCCAACTTGCCCAGCAGTGGGTCGAGCGCTTCGTCGCTGTACTGCACATCCAGCGTGACTTGGGGGTGGCGACGGGAAAAATCCGCGAGCACCTGGGGCAACAGGTGTTCGGCCAGCAGTTGCGGCACGGCGAAGCGGATCCAGCCTTGTGCGTTCCCGCTGAGCGCAGCCAGTTCGTCGGCTGCATCGCGTTGCACATCCAGCAAGCGCTCGGCGTGCGGCAGCAAGCGTTCGCCCGCTGCGGTCAGGGTGACCGCATTGGCGTTGCGGTTCAGCAACTTGCTCCCGGCGTTGTCTTCCAGGGTTTGTACCGCGCGTGTAACTGCGCTGGGCGAACGCCCTAACGCCCGGGCCGCGGCGACAAAGCTGCGCTTGTGCGCGACGCTGACGAACGCCTGAATTTCCCGCAGCATGTCCAATGCCATGCGCTGCTCCTTGTTGCAGTTTTCGCAATATGGCATTTCAACACAGCCACGCCCTTTTAGTTAGCCTTGCACCTGTACCCACTGCCTGGAACCGCGTCATGATGGATATCGCTGTACTTTCTGTATTCGCCTTTGCCGCCGGCCTGATCGATGCGGCCGTGGGCGGCGGCGGTTTGATCCAGATTCCCGCGTTGTTCAACGTGCTACCCACCGCGCAACCGGCGGCATTGCTAGGCAGCAACAAGCTGGCTTCGGTGTGTGGCACGGCCTTCGCAGCGCGTTCGTTCATCCGCAAGGTCACGTTGGACTGGGGCTTGATCGTGCCCGCGGCGGTCAGCGCCTTTGTCATGTCGTTCGCCGGTGCTGCCACGGTGTCGCTGCTGCCGCCGGGGGTAATGCGCCCGGCGGTGTTGGTGCTGATCGTGCTGATGGCGGTGTACACGTTCTGCAAGAAAGACTTCGGCACCCTGCACAAACCGGCCCGGATCGGCCGCAAGGAGCAATGCCTGGCAGTGCTGATTGGTGGGGCGATCGGTTTCTACGATGGCCTGTTCGGCCCTGGCACCGGCAGCTTCCTGATCTTCCTGTTCATCCGCTTCTTCGCCCTGGATTTCCTGCACGCATCGGCCTCGGCCAAGGTCGTGAACATTGCCACCAACCTGGCGGCGCTGGTGTTTTTCGTGCCGTCGGGCAACGTGCTGTACGCCATTGCCCTGCCCATGGCCCTGTGCAATATCCTTGGCGCGTTGACCGGCACCTGGCTGGCCGTGCGCAAGGGCGCGGGCTTCGTTCGCGGGCTGTTCCTGGTGCTGTTGTGCGTGCTGATCGCCAAGCTGTCGTGGGATGTGTTCGTCGGCTGACTCACACCACCTGGCGCTGCGGGTCGGCATGCTCCACACAGTTGCGGCCGTGGGCCTTGGCCCGGTACAGCGCCTGGTCGGCGCTGGCCAGCAGCAGGTCCAGGCTGGGTGACGGCATGTGCGCTTCGCAGCCGGCCACGCCAATGCTGACCGTAATTTGCAGGCATTTGTCGCCCTGGACCACGTGCAGGTCCTGCACGGCACGGCGCAGCCGTTCGGCGGTGAACGTGGCCCGCTCGGGCGCAAGGCCTGGCATCACCACGACGAACTCCTCGCCGCCCAGGCGGGCAAACAGTTCATTGTTGTGCAACTGGTCTTGCAGGGCGCCGGCGAACTGGCGCAACACCTGGTCGCCCACGGCATGGCCATGGGCGTCGTTGATCGACTTGAAATGGTCGATGTCCAGCATCATCAGGGTCAGTGGCAGTGCCTGGGCCTGCTGCCGGCTGTCCAGCAGCGCGTTGGCGCGGCGGGTGAAGGCGCTGCGGGAGAGCGCGCCGGTGAGGTGGTCGATGGTAGCCTGGTGGGCCAGGCGGGCCATGAGGCTGCGGTTGGCCTGGCTGACGCAGGCCACCACCAGCGGCCCGAGCACCAGCATGGCAATGCCCAGGCGCGCGGACAACAGTGTCGTCACCCCCGGCGCACTTTGCGGCACGCTGAAATGCATGAGGTTTTGTGCCACGGCCACGATCAGCGTACTCCCGGCGGTAAGCGCCAGCAGCGACACCAGAAACGGCGAGTAGGTCCAGGCACACCACAGCAGTGCGGCGATGGGGAAGGCGATGGCGCCAGGGCCGCCGAAGGCAATGCTGAACGCCAGTGAGGCCAGCAGCCCCAGCAGCGGTGCCAGCCGTACAGGCTGCGTGCCACCGCGTATAAGGGCTCGCATCGAGGGTGCAGTGAGCAGCACGGGCAGGATCAGCACGCTGGTCGAGAACTGTTCGCTGAACCACGCCCGCCAGGTGGCGCCAAGGGACTGTTCAAACCAGGGCGCGGCCATGGCTGCTGCCATGCTGGCCGCGACCACGGCGCCGGCGGCACAGGCGGCGAACACGCTGAGTACACCCTGGGGGGTGCGCAAGCGCCGGTGCACACGGGGCAGGCGCGATAGCAGCAGCCAGAGAGTGACCACGACACCCAGGTTGCACAGGTTGAACCACAGTGCGGGCAGCCAGGCGCTGCCGCACAGCAGGTCGGCGCCGACCATGGCCAGCCACACCAGGCTGAAGCCGGCCAGCGTGGCTTGGCGCGGGTGCCGCAGCAACACGCCGGCCAGTACCGCATTCACAGGCCAGAACAATGACAGGGACTCGATCGGGCGCGCAAGAATGCCGCCCAAGGTAAGGCCGAAGGTCAGGCATAGCAGAGCAACGTAGGGCAACAGGCGCGATGGGGCTGGGAAAACCATGGGCTCGACCGGCAAGCGGAGACGAAATCCAGGACAACGCCTTGTAGCACCTGGGACTTTGCTCGGCAGTGTGTTTCGTCATGGCAGTTGATGTCAATCTGCCGTGGCCGGTCGTAATAATGCCAAATTGCCGCTAATGCTTGGCGTTTTTACTGCAGGCCGAAGAACCACGGCACCATCAGCACGGTGACCAGCATCACCAGCACGGTGAACGGCACACCGATCTTGACGAAATCGGCGAAGCGGTATTGGCCCGGGCCCAGCACCAAGGTGTTGACCGGCGAAGACACCGGCGTCATGAACGCCGCCGATGCAGCCAGCGCCACGGTCATGGCAAACGGGTAGGGCGACATGCCCAACTGCGCCGCCGTGCTGACCGCAACAGGTGCCATCAGCACGGCCGTGGCGGTGTTGGAGATGAACAGGCCGATCACCGCGGTAACCGCAAACAGGCAGGCCAGAATGGCACTGGGGCCGGCTCCGCCCAGCACGCTGACCAGGCCGCCCACGGCCAGGTCGATGCCGCCGGTTTTCTGCAGTGCCTGGGCAAATGGCAGCATGCCCACGATCAGCACCAGGCTTTGCCAGTGGATGGCGCGGTAGGCGCTGTTCATGTCGATGCAACGGCCTGCGCCCATCAGCAGGCAGCCGATCAGCGCGGCGATGACATTGGGTACCACGCCGCTGACCATCAGCCCCACCATGACTGCCAGGCTCAGCAACGCCTGCGGTGCGCGGGTGCGGGCTGGTGCTACCTGGTCGATCTCTGCAGGCAGGCTCAGTACCAGGAAGTCCTTGGGTTTGCCCTGCAGCAGGCGCACAGCCTTCCACGGGCCGACCACCAGCAGGGTGTCGCCAAGGCGCAGCTTTTCTTCTACCAACTGGTCTTCAATCGCCGCTTGCTCGCGGCGCAGGCCGACCACGTTGAGGTCATAGCGGGTACGAAAGGCCAGTTCAAGGATGCTTTTACCGATCAGCTGCGAGCCAGGCGGCAGCGACACCTCGGCCATGCCCAGTTCCTGGGATTGGTCGATGAAATAAGCCGCCTTGAAGTGCAGGGGCTCCAGTTGCATGGTCTGGCACAGGCTACGCAGGTTGTCATGGTTGGCGAACAGGTCAAGCAGCAGCACGTCGCCCTGGTGCAGCACCGTGTTGGAATCGGCGGTGATGACCCGGGTGGTGAACTTGTGCTGGCGCTCGATACCGATCACGTTGGCGCCATGCCGCGTACGCAGTTCCAGTTCGCCAAGGGTATGGCCGATCAGCGGCGAGTGTGGGCGGATGCGCAAGCGCCGCTCGCGCCCGTTGAGCTTGTAGTCCAGTACCAGGTCCAGCAGGGTGCGGCGGCTTTCCACGCGGCCGTCCTTGCGCACTTCGCCATTGAGCCAGTTGCGGGTCAGTAGCATGTAGCCGACACCCAGCACCAGCACCACCAGGCCGAAGGGGGTGAAACTGAAGAAGCTGAAGCCGGCGTGGCCATGGCGTACCAGCTCGCTGTGCACCACTACGTTGGGTGGCGTGGCGACCAGGCTGAGCATGCCGCTGATCAGGCCGGCGAAGGCCAGCGGCATCATCAGGCGGCTGGGCGAGAGCTGCAGGCGCGCGGCAATGCTCAGCACCACCGGGATGAAAATGGCGACCACGCCTGTGGAACTCATGATAGAGCCCAGGCCGGCTACCGCCACCATCAGCAGCACCAGCAGGCGCGCCTCGCTGTTGCCGGCCCGCTCGCTCATCCACTCGCCAATGCGGTAGGCAATACCGGTGCGGACCAAGCCCTCGCCGATCACGAACAAGGCGGCGATCAGCACCACATTGGGGTCGCTGAAGCCGGCCAGTGCCTGCTCCACGCTGAGGATGCCCAGCAGCGGCAGGGCAAGGATCACCATCAGCGCAACCACGTCCATGCGTGGGCGGTTGATGACGAACAGGACAATGACGATGGCCAGCAGGCCAAGCACCCAAAGCAACTCTTGGTTCATGGGGAGGGGGTGTTCCTTCACACAAGGGCACGTTAGACAGTAGCAGCCAGTGTGCCACCTTGCGGGGAAGGGGGTGTTGATGTACTGCAGGGTTCAAGGCCGCTGCTGCCGATCGGCGTCAGCGGCCCCGTCCAGCTCGGCTGGTCAGTGACGGTGCCGGCGGTGCTTCTTGCCGCCACGGTCGTCGTCGCCCAGATGGTTGCCCAAGGCGCCCCCGGCGGCGCCACCCAGGCCTGCGCCTACAGTCGAGCCGGTCTGCCCGCCAACTGCACCGCCCAGCAATGAGCCGCCCGCCGAGCCCAGGCCGCCGCCCAGCGCCGCTTCGGTACGGTTGCCCTTGCGAGCCCCTACCGCACTGCCTGCTGCGCCGCCAACGCCCGCACCAATGGCTGCGCCGGTCTTGCCGCCTAATTGCTGACCAACCACATTACCCAGTACGCCACCCAGGCCACCGCCGATGGCGGCAGTACCATCACCGGCGAAAGCGCCTTGGCACAGCAGCAGGCCAAGGGCAACGGAAGGCAGAGTCAGACGCATGATATGAACCTCGAAAATTTCACCAGGTTAAGGTGCCGCCTGAACGGCGGCGAGCCGGAGCTGTAGCCGCTTCAGCGTTAGTAGCGGTCGCCGCGGTATTGACGGTCGTCATCGTCGCGGTCATGCCGGTGGTGGCGATGGTCACGGTCGCGATCACGCCAGCCGTCGTCGTCATGGTAGCGATGGCTGTGGCAACCTGCAGTCAGCAGTACAACAGCAACCAGCGAAAGGCTTGCAAGACGGTTTGTCACGAGATAGGTCCTTGATCCACAAAGGTTTACCGCACACTTTCTGAGACCCGGATCGATCCATTTGGTTTCCTGGGCGGGCAAAAATTTGTGCTATCCACGATCCTCCACGTGCTTCTCGGTTGCTGTTCTGTCCCGTACGGTCATGGCCGGGCGCCCGTGGCGGCTCTAGACTGCACGGTAAGCCGCAGCCAAGACGGCATTCTGCCACTCAGTGAATCATGATGATCGCGCATACTCCTACCTTGTTCGCCGCTGTTGCTTTGGTTGCCACCATCCTGGCGTTCTGCCTGTTGCTGGTCGGGCACGGCAACCGCCGCGACAACCTGATGCTCACTGGTTGCGGGTTGCTGGTGCACGCACTGGCTTACGTCTGCTACACCCTTTACGCCCAGGCCCCCCTTTGGCTCAGCTACGGGCTGGGCAACAGCCTGCTTTCGCTGGCGCTGGCCTTCTATACGGCCAGCTTGTTCCGTGTGCGCGAGCGGGTAGTGCCCTGGCGGGTCATTTTCATCATCCCGGCGTTCATGCTGGTGGGGTTGATGCTGCTGCTCGATACCCTGGAGCCGCGCATGTTGCTGGCGACCCTGGTGCTGATGTTGCAATGTGCGCTGATCCTTTATTGGGCATGGCGCCATGGCGAACGACCGGGCAAAGCGCACCTGCTGCTGGAGATCGGTGCGCTGATCAGCCTGGTGGGCCTGGGCATGCGGGTGGTTGCGGTGGCCAATGGCACGGCTGTGGAAATGCGCTATGACACCAGCAACCTGAAACAGAGCATCTCGGTAGCCATTGGCACCGTGACGGTGATGATGTATTCGATTGGGCTGGTGCTGATGGCCAAGGAGCGCAGTGAATCGCGCCTGCAGCACCTGGCCTTGCATGATGTGCTCACCGGTACCCTCAACCGTCGGGCGATTCTCGAGCGCTTTGCCAGCGAACTGGACCGCGCACGCGGGCAGCAGGTGAGCCTTGCGGTGGCGATGATCGATATCGACCATTTCAAGCGCATCAACGACTTGTATGGGCACTTGGCCGGTGACGAAGTGTTGTGCCATTGCGTACGCCAGTTGCAGCAACGCCTGCGCCAGGGCGATAGCCTCGGGCGTTACGGTGGAGAGGAGTTTCTGTTGCTGCTGCCTGCTACCGACCGCGCCGGGGCCCTGGCTGCCGTGCAAGGGCTGCGCGAGGCCATTGCGCGCAGCCCGGCCCGGTTTGCCGGTGACCACATCGAGCTACGTTTCAGCGTTGGCCTGTGGTGCGGTGTGCCGGGGAGCAAAGACAGCACCGCCAGCCTGTTGGCGCAGGCCGATGCGGCGCTTTACCAGGCCAAGGCCGCCGGGCGCGACACCGTGCACATGGTGGCGCTGGACGCAGCGGGTTGAATCAGGACGCAGGCTGAATGGCCAGCACCACGCCGTTTGTAATCTGTATCAGCACATAGTGATCGCCCATGCGCACCCAGTGGCTTTCCTTCTCAGGCTGTGGCAGGCCCTTGGCTTTCCAGTTCTTGATGGCTTCCTCGTCACGCTTGTACTGGTCTGGCGCTTTGTCACCGACCTTCAGCTCGCGGTTGTGGGTTTCCGGGGCGGTGACGCTTTCTTCGCTCGAGGGGGCAGCGGTGGCAGCCAATGGCAGGCAGGGCAGGGCGGCGAACAGTAGATAGTGCAGTTTCATGGCAATGTCCTTATGACGGCTTGTATTGTCTGCGACAGCGGAATACGCGTGACAATTCACTCGCGCTGCGTGCCAATGCTAGAGTCGCTTCTTTTTCAAACCCCCGAGGATGGAACATGCGTGCGATTCTGCCGATGGCTGCGGCGCTGATGCTGGTTGGTTGTGCTGCTGCGACCATGGACACTGCCCGCGGCGGCAAGCCGACGGCGCAGCTCGACTCGCAGAAGGCGCCAGAGCTGGTGGCCCAGTGCATTCAGTACAGCTGGCAGGAAGAGAGGGTGTTCGGTGACGATGCCAGTGGCTACCTGCAACCGCGCAAGCAGGGCGGGTTGACGGTGTATACCCGTGAAGCCGAAGCGTTCGTGGACGTGTACCCGCAGGCCGGTGGCACGCGGGTCGATTACTACGCGCAGAAGCACGACGGCGTGGCGCTGCAGCGCCGGGCAGCGGCAGCGACCTGCTTGTAAGGGTATTTGGCTACCCTTTGGCGGACAGAGACAGCTGGTTTACATTTTTTTGCAAGGTAGTTCTGTCGGCCGGTGAGTGCGGCGTCTAGCATCAACTGCTCGCATTCAAGGAAGACACCATGGACCATTCCCTGCAACTCAACCGTGCCAGTTGGGACGAACGCGCTCCGCTGCATGCTGCCTCGAAGGACTACGCAATCGAACAGCTCGTTCGCGACCGCGACCGGCTGTCCGACACCGTGCGTTTTGATTTGCCATTGTTGGGCGATATCGACGGCCTTGATGTAATCCACCTGCAGTGCCACATCGGCACCGACACCCTCTCCCTGGCCCGCCTTGGCGCCCAGGTGTGCGGGTTGGACTATTCTGCCGCTTCGCTGGCCGAGGCCAGGGTGTTGGCAGCACGCTGCAGAACGTCTATCGAGTATGTCGAGTCTGATGTTTACGCGGCTGACAAGGCGCTGCCAGGGCGCACCTTCGATCTGGTCTACACCGGGATTGGCGCGCTCTGCTGGCTGCCTCGCATCGAGCCCTGGGCCCGTACCGTCGCGGCCTTGCTGAAACCGGGCGGGCGGCTGTTCCTGCGCGATGGCCACCCCATGCTGATGGCTGTCAACGAGGACCACCAGGACCGCTTGCAGCTCGAATACCCCTATTTCGAGCAGCAGGAGCCAACGGTGTGGCATAGCGACCAGACTTACGTCGAAACCGATCAGCGGCTGGCCCACAGCGAAACCCACGAATGGAACCACGGTCTTGGCGAGGTGATCAGTGCCTTGCTGAGCCACGGCCTGCACCTGACCACGCTGGTCGAGCACCAGAGCATTCCCTGGGAGGCGCTGCCAGGGCAGATGATCAAGGGCGACGACGGCGAGTATCGCCTTCGCCAACAGCCCGCACGCCTGCCCCTGAGCTATACCCTGGTGGCGGTCAAAGCCTGATCAGGACAGGAAACCACCGTCGACGTTCAGCGCGGTGCCGGTGGTATAGCTGGAGGCATCGCTGGCCAGGTAGAGCACCGCGCCGGCCATCTCCTTGGGGTCGGCCACGCGTTTGAGGGGGATCTGCTGCAAGGCCGCGTTGAGAATGGCATCGTTCTTCACCAGCGCCGAGGCGAACTTGGTGTCCGTCAGGCCCGGCAGCAGGGCGTTGCAGCGGATACCGAACTGGGCACACTCCTTGGCGAACACCTTGGTCATATTGATGACCGCTGCCTTGGTTACCGAATAGATACCCTGGAACAAGCCTGGCGACACCCCGTTGATCGAGGCCACGTTGATGATGCTGCCGCCGCCATGCTCGCGCATCAGCTTGCCGGCCTCGACCGACATGAAGAAGTAACCGCGGATGTTGACGTCCACGGTTTTCTGAAAGGCGCCCGGGTCGGTGTCCAGCACGTTGCAGAATTGCGGGTTGGTGGCGGCATTGTTGACCAGCACGTCCAGGCGCCCGAACTGTTCGCGGATGCCGGCAAACACGTGCTGGATCTGCTCCAGTTCACCGATGTGGCAGGCCACCGCCGTGGCCTTGCCACCTGCAGCAGTGATGGCGTCCGCCACTTGCTGGCAGCCCTCCAGCTTGCGGCTGGAAACGATCACGTGGGCACCTTGCTGCGCCAGCAAGTGCGCAATGGCCTCGCCAATGCCACGGCTAGCGCCGGAAACGAAGGCAATCTTGCCATCGAGGTCGAACAGGTGGGTCTTGGGCATGCTGTTTTCCTTGTGATCCGTGGTGGGCGGGGCTCAAAGGCTGGACTTGGCGATGACCTGCAGGGTCATCTGTTCCAGCAAGCGGTTCATGTGGATGAACTGGGCGAAGCGCTTGTCCTGGGTCTGGCCGTGGTAGTAGCGGTAGTAGATCTGCTGGACGATGCCGGCCAGGCGGAACAGGCCGTAGCAGTAGTAGAAATCGAAGTTTTCCAGGCGAATTCCGGCCCGCTCGGCGTAGTAGTCAACGAACTGCCGACGGCTGAGCATCCCTGGTGCATTGCTGGGTTGGCGGCGCATGAGTTGCACTGGGGCCGGGTCACCGGCTTCGATCCAGTAGGCGAGGCTGTTGCCCAGGTCCATCAAAGGGTCACCCAGGGTGGCCATTTCCCAATCCAGTACGCCGATGATGCGCATAGGGTTGTCCGCGTCGAGGATCACGTTGTCGAAGCGGTAATCGTTGTGCACGATGCCGGGCCGGGGGTGGTCGGCGGGCATTTTCTCGTGCAGCCAGGCGGTCACGTGTTGCCAGTGCGGCGCATCCGGTGTCAGGGCCTTCTCGTAACGGTTGGTCCAGCCTTCTACCTGGCGCTGCACGTAGCCTTCCGGCTTGCCCAGGTCGGCCAGGCCGCAGGCGTTGTAGTCCACCTGGTGCAGTTTGACCAGCCGATCGATGAAGCTTTTGCACAAGGTTTCGGTGCGCTCGGCATCCAGCTTGAGTTCAGCCGGAATGTCCGAGCGCAGGATGACGCCCTTGACCCGTTCCATCACATAGAATTCGCTGCCGATCAGGCTGGTGTCGGTGCAGTGTACGTAGGCCTTTGGGCAGTACGGGAAGCCGCTGTTCAGTTGGTTGAGGATGCGGAACTCGCGGCCCATGTCGTGGGCGGACTTGGCCTTCTGGCCGAACGGCGGGCGGCGCAGCACCAGGTCGCGACCAGGGTAGCTGACCAGGTAGGTGAGGTTGGAAGCACCGCCCGGAAACTGGCTGATGCTGGGCTGGCCATCAAGGCCGGCGATGTTGGCCTTCAGATAAGGATCGATGACGCCCGCGTCGAGCTCTTCGCCGGGGCGTGCCTGGGTGGACTGGTCGGTGAGCGTCATGCGTTTTCCTTATTCTCGATCGCAGGAACTATTGGCTAATCTAATGGCCTGCCCGTTATGGAACAAGCGTCCCAGGTGCGTAATAGGTGGGGGTGTTGCTGTACGATCAGCTGCCTTGATGCAGCCATTGATGGGTTGGGCAGGCAAAAAAAAACCGAAGCCGGTCAGGCTTCGGTTTTCGATCATGCGCTGTTCCCGGCCTTCAGGATGGGAACAGTTCGCTCAACTTCATCGACAACATCATGTCGCCTTCTACGCGCAGCTTGCCGCCCATGAAGGCCTGCATGCCGTCGGTTTCGCCACTGACGATGCCTTTCAGGGTTTCGCTGTCCATCACCAGGGTGCAGTTGGCATCCGGGTTTTCACCTTCCTGCAGTTCGCAGGTGCCGTCCTTGACGATCAGTGCGTAGTACTTGTCTTCATCGGTGATGTTGAAGCCGAACACCAGGTCCAGGCCGGCGGCAGCGGATGGGTTGAACTTCTCTTGCATCTTTTTGACGGCATCAGCTACGGAGGTCATGGCGCATTCCTTATTGAGTGATTTACACGTCCCCACAGGGACATAACTAGCCGGATCTATCGGTAAGTGACAAGCTCCGGCGCCCTCAACAGCTGCACATGGGCCTGGCTGTTGAAGGAAGCCAACGCCACGTCGCGGCCGCGAAACTTCAGCTGGCTGAGCGACGTGTTGATGATCTGCCAGTTCAGCGCGAACGCCTGGCTGGGGGTGATACGGGTCACCAGGTGGAGCAGGGCAGCAATGGTGCCCCCCGAGGTGAAGATAGCGATGTTGTCGCCGCTGCCGGCTGCATCCAGCACGCGTTGCAGGCCGGCGTGCACACGGCCGGTGAAGGCCTGCCAGGTTTCCAGGTCATCGTCGCCGTGCTCGCCATCGTGCCAGCGCTGCACCATCAGTGCGAACAGGCGCTGGAACTCGCTGCGGTGCTCGGCACCGTTGCGCAGCACCTGCAGCGCATCGGGCTCTGCCGGCAGCAGCCCAGGCAGCATGGCCCGGATAACACCGTCGGCATCGAACTCGTTGAACGCCACGTCGGTCTCTACAGCGGGTACCGGGCAACCCGTGGCGTGCAAGGCCTGCAGCGCCAGGCGCGCGGTGTCCTGCTGGCGGCGCAGGTCCCCAGCTACGCAGCGGTCCAGCCGCACGCCGAGTTGGGCCATGTGTTCGCCCAGCGCCAGGCTCTGACGTTCGCCCACTGGCGAAAGTACGTCGTAGTCAGCGGCACCGAAAGAGGCTTGGCCGTGTCGGATCAGGTAGAGGTTGCCCACGGAAGGTTCCGGCCTGTAGGAGGTTGCTGCGAGGTTAGGACGCGGCACAGAGGCTGTCAACGAAAAACATACAAGCGTTTGAAAAGGTTGTTTGAAAGATGTTGCCAGCGTTTGCGTACGCTGGCAGCACGCCAGATGCACCGGTATGCTTGCAACAGTTACGCGCCGTGATGGCGCTGGTATTTAAGGAGTCAACGTGGAGTTTCTTGCCGAATACGCAAGCTTTCTCGCCAAAACCGCCACCCTGGTCATCGCCATTCTGGTGGTGTTATCGGCCATCGCCGGGCTGCGTGGCAAAGGGCGGCGCAAATCGGGTGGGCAGTTGCAGGTCACCCGTCTGAACGAGTTCTACAAGGACCTGCGCGAGCGCCTGGAATCCGGCTTGCTCGACAAGGCCCAGCTAAAGGCGCTGCGCAAGCAGCAGGCCAAGGCGGAGAAACAACAGAAGAAGGGCAAAGGCAAGGCTGACGAGCAGGGCCGCGTGTTCGTCCTGGACTTCGATGGCGACATCAAGGCCTCGGCCACTGAAAGCCTGCGCAATGAAATCACTGCGCTGCTGACCCTCGCTACCGCACGCGATGAAGTGGTACTGCGCCTGGAAAGCGGCGGTGGCCTGGTGCACAGCTACGGCCTGGCCGCCTCCCAGCTGGCGCGCATTCGCCAGGCAGGCATCCCGCTGACCGTGTGCATCGACAAGGTGGCTGCCAGCGGTGGTTACATGATGGCCTGTATCGGCGACAAGATCGTCAGTGCGCCATTCGCCGTACTGGGTTCGATCGGCGTGGTGGCGCAATTGCCCAACGTCAATCGCTTGCTGAAGAAACACGACATCGATTTCGAGGTGCTGACCGCCGGCGAATACAAGCGCACCTTGACCGTATTCGGCGAAAACACCGAGAAAGGCCGGGAGAAGTTTCAGGAAGACCTCGACATCACCCACCAGTTGTTCAAGGACTTCGTTGCCCGTTACCGCCCGCAATTGCACATCGATGAAGTGGCTACCGGTGAAGTGTGGCTAGGCGTGGCGGCCCTGAACCGCCAGTTGGTAGATACCTTGCAGACCAGCGACGAGTACCTGAGCGAACGTGCCCGCAACGCCAACCTGTTCCACCTGCACTATGCCGAGCGTAAAAGCCTGCAGGAGCGAATCGGCGTGGCAGCCAGTGGCGCGGTGGAGAACACCTTGGTGGGTTTGTGGAGTAAACTCGGCCGCCTGCGCTAACACCTTGAACCCGTTGAAATTTTTTTTCGTCGAGGGGGTTGCAAGGTTAAAAGAATGAAGACATAATGGCGCCCATCGAAACGCAGCGAACTTTGAAAAAGGTTCAGTGTTTCAAGGGGATAGCAAAGCGCAAGCTGCTATGTCCGACTTTGAGGCCGAGTAGCAAAGTGGTTATGCTCCGGATTGCAAATCCGTCTACGCCGGTTCGATTCCGACCTCGGCCTCCACCATTCGAAAGCCCCGCAGATTAACGTCTGCGGGGTTTTTATTTGCGCGTCAAAAAATGCCAAACGTTCCTAAATTAATGGCAGCCCTACGGCTAATGCCTGTCAGTTAAGCGTTACTGGGGCTGCTTTGCAGCCCTTCGCGGGCACGCCCGCTCCCACACGTTTCAAGCGCTGAACTCAAGAAATGCGCGCCCCCCTGTGGGAGCGGGCGTGCCCGCGAAGGGTCGCAAAGCGGCCCCAAATTACGTAACTGACAGGCATTAGCCCTACGCCTGATTGCGTACTGCTGAGCCCCGGCCAAGACGCTGTCTTGCGCCCCTTACGAGGCGCACGCGCGGGCTGGCCGAAATCAAGCTGTTGCTGGCATGCTTGTCTGCGCACGAAAGGGAGCAAAGGGTGCCCGTAATGAATCGTTCTTGCACTACCTACTACTTGGAAATGACTTCGGCTTCAGACCTGCAGGCGAAGCCCCAGCGGCATGACCTACAGATTATCGAGTGCGAAGTGCCTCAGGCGCTATTCAACAAATTCCTCTACCAGCTCGTAGGCGCGTCCTGGGAATGGGGCGATCTTGATACCTGGCGTGACGCCGATTGGCAGGCGCTCGTTGAGCAGGATTGCCATCGAACGTGGGTTGCCTATCACCGAGGTGCAATTGCCGGCTACTACGAGCTTTATCGCCCCGATGGCCGTAACAGTGAGATCCGATATTTCGGGCTGGCGCCGCAGTTCATTGGGTGCGGGTTCGGCGGGGCGCTGTTGAGCCACGCCGCCCTATCTGCATGGGAGTGGCCTGGCACAGAGCGGGTATGGGTGCACACGTGCACACTTGACCATCCTGCTGCCCTTCAAAATTATCAGGCACGGGGATTCCGCATTTACAAGCAGGTGGAGGAAGCAGGCTAATGAGCGCCTGCGAAGCGGGAAGCCCGGCTACCCGCTTCAAAACCCCAGGTCCCCCTGACGGTCCCGATCATTGGCAGGTTCTATCAACTCCGCCCCCTCGTTGCGAACATTGCCCACTGCTTTTCCAACCGGAAACCAGCGGAAATCCTGTGCGGGGCGGCAGCCTTTTTCGATGATCGTCGCCGCACGTTGCGCCGATGTGGCGGGGTCCAGCCATTCCCTTGCCAGTTGCGGCGTCAGCACCAGAGGCTTTCGGTCGTGGATGTCGATAAGCCCTTGGTCTGCGGCTGCAGTGATGATCACGAAGCCATCGCGCTCATCCGGTGCCACGCCGTGGTGCACCTCTGCCAGCGCCGCAAAGAAAAGCGGGCCGCCGTCTGCACTGGTGATGTAGCAGGGCTGCTTGCGCTTTGGGTCCGCTGGATCCGCGAGCCACTCAAACCAACCATTGGCAGGCGCCAGGGCTCTGCCGTTCGGCCAAAGCGCCTTGAAGAATTTACCTGTCACTGCCGTCTCGGCTCGAGCATTGATCGGATCCGGGCGCTTGCCTTTGGCCCAGGCAGGCGACCAACCCCACTTGACCCGGTCCACGTACAAACCGTCACCACGCTGGCGAACGAGTTCCACACGCGTGGACGGCGCAACGTTGTAGCGGTTGATCGGCTCGTGGTCGTAGCCATTGATCACCACCAGGTCCAGCGCGAGCTGGCGCAGGTAATGATCCATCGACTCGTAGATCGAGTAGCGCCCGCACATAATCCACCTCTCGTCCGTCAGAATTTTCGCCGTGCGTGATTGACCGCATGCCCAATGCCGGATTTACTGTATATGCATACAGTTTGCATTGGACCTTCCGTCATGACCATCACCTATCTCGGTCCGCCGACTGGCGGCACCGAATCCTTCCCGCAGTACTCGTTCCACGTTCCGGCCGGTTTCCCTTCGCCTGCCGCAGACCACCTGGAAGGCCATATTTCCCTGGATGAGCTGTTCGACATCCGCGCACCCCATGTGTATCTGGTGAAAGTTGAAGGCGACAGCATGCAAGGCGCTGGCATCTACTCAGGTGATCTGGTCATCGTAGACCGTGGCCGTGAGGCGGAGCACGGCGACATCGTCATTGCCGCGGTCAACTGCGAGCCGGTGTGCAAGCGCCTGCACCGCCGCGACGGGGTGGTGATCCTCAAGTCTGAAAACCCCGCTTACCCGGCGCGGTACATCATGGAAGGGGATGACTTCGTGGTATGGGGCGTTGTGCGTTACAGCGTTCGTGACCATGCGCAGTGACCCGGTTTTCGCGCTCATCGACTGCAATGCGTTCTACGCGAGCTGCGAGCGTGTGTTCAGGCCCGACCTGGCCAAGACCCCGATCGTGGTGCTGAGCAACAATGACGGCTGCGTGATTGCCAGGTCATACGACGCAAAACCCTTCGTGAAGATGGGCGAACCGTATTTCCAGGCCAAGGACAAATTACGCCGCCACGGCATCAAGGCCTTCAGTAGCAATTACGCGCTGTATGGCGACATGAGCGAGCGCGTCATGTCGCTGATCGAGTCGATGGTGCCTGCCGCCGAGGTTTACAGCATCGACGAGTGCTTCGCTGACCTGTCCGGAATTCAGGGCGACCTGACCCTGTTTGGGCGAAATGTGCGTTCAAGAGTCTTTCAATGCACGGGCATCCCGGTTGGCGTTGGCATCGCCGGTACGAAGACGCTCGCCAAGCTGGCCAACCATACGGCCAAGCGCATACAGGCCCAGACGGGCGGGGTTGTGGACATTACCGATGCGTTCAAGCGCGACTGGGTGCTCCGCAATACCAAGGTGAAGGAGGTGTGGGGTGTTGGCCGGCGCATGGCCGCCCACTTCGAGGCAATGGGCATCCATACGGCGATGGACCTGGCCAGGGCCGATGCCTGGACGCTGCGACGCAAGTTCAGCGTGGTCGTGGAGAAAACGGCCCGGGAGCTGGCCGGTACGCCCTGCCTTGAGCTGGATGAGGTCGAGCCGCCGAAGCAGGAAATATGCTGCAGCCGCATGTTCGGCAGGCGGCTTGCTGACCTGGCGCCGATCAAGCAGGCAGTGGCCACCTACGTTGGCCGTGCGGCGGAAAAGTTGCGTGCCCAGGGTTCGCTGTGCAAGCGCATGCGCGTCAGCATCCGCACCGGCATGTTCAACCCGCAGGAGCCACACCACGCCCAGGGAGCATTGGTGGAGCTGCCCTATCCGACCTGCGACACACTGCTCATGACCGGGCTGGCTACGGCAGCGGTCGAGCAAATCTTCCGCCCTGGGTTTCGCTACAGCAAGGCCGAGGTGCTGTTGATGGACCTTCGACAACCGGGCGAATTTTCAGAAGATCTTTTTGCCCTGAAGCAGTCGGTGGCGTGCGACCGATTGATGGCGGTCATGGACGACATCAATGGGCGCTGGGGGAGGGGTACAGTGCGCACTGCCAGTGTGCCCGCGGTGCCGGATTGGGGCATGAAGAGGGAGATGATGAGCCGATCCTACACGACGCGAATTGACCAGTTGTGGAAGGTAAAATGCTGAGTCGCGCCTCGGCTTGAGTTCTCCGCAGGCCAAAGTCCTGCGGAGGGTACGTCGGTTAGCTCAAAACCCTGTTTGACCGTTGTTGTACAGGATGGTGTAAGAGTCATCGGTTCTTGGCTCTATCATGATGGGCATGCCGAACAGCTCGCCTCGGCATTGGCATTCACTGATCTTGCAGCGAGGCACATCACCTCGCCTGAACGCCCTCCATAGGGCCTCATCGTGTATCAGGATGCGCTTGACCAAGTTCCCTGGCGCCTCGCTGACCTGCGCAACGTAGTGGTCAAGATCACAACCGAAATACGGTATGGTAACTTCTTGTACAAAGCCGATAGTCACGCCATGCTTCTCGAGATCCTGCCTGATACGCTCGATCACCTCTTCTGCTTCACTTTTTATCATGATGGGTATCTCACGTTGCGTGTGTTCATCAAGAACTTTAGCTCACGCGGCTGTGATGCCCTGGTCACTCTGTCGGATTTTTGTGCGCAGCAGCGAGTAACGTAGCGCTAGCCTTCCGGCAGGCTCGTTCCACAGATGAATTCCTTCGACCCCAGCCGGTGTGACCCATGCTCGACCACATAGCCCGCGCCGCGCCGCCGCGCTTCTGCCTGTGCTGTTTGCTGGTCGGCATAGACATCGACAAAATGCCAGGGGTAGCGGTCTCTTAGTACACCCCATCCAAGCACCCAGCCTGGACGGTTGGGGTCTTGGGGAAGAATTCTGGCCAGGCTGCGAATGGTCATTGCTGTCTCCTGCAAGTACAAGCCGTACAGACCATTCAAAACCCTCACGTCGAACAGTGCGAGATTTTTCTTTGAACCTGGTATGCCGGTGATCGGTCAGCTTCACTGAAGGGAGTGGTCTGTATCAGGTTATTTCCCAGCGTACTGTTGAAATGTTTCTCAGCTATGGTTGAACGTAAGCGATGTTCACCAACGACGGAGTCAGGAATGGATTATTCCAGCATGGTTGAATCGTTGGACAAGATTCTCAAAGAAGCGGCTGCCGATTGCCCGCATGAGGGTGGGCCGGCCGCCCAAGTGTTTGTCGGTGCTGGCAATCATCAATGTATTCGTAGCCATGCGTGCGCAACGTCGCCACTTGTGGACGGGGTGACCCCTTTGCTACAGGGCATGAACGTGCGGTCGAACTTGAGCGTTGCCCCAATGGGCAGAAACTGACCGGTGGAGGCGAAGCCCGCAACGGATTGTCTGCGGGCTGTGCAGTGGTAATCTTCGTCGCGTAGTCAGCAGGTCAACCTTCGAACTGGATCACCATGCGGCCTTTGATCTTGCCTTCCAGCATCTCGTCGAAGATCTGGTTGATGTCTTCGATCGGCCGGAGTGTCACCTTCGGCACGACTTTGCCTTCTGCGGCAAACTGGAAAGCCTCCTGCAAGTCCTGGCGGGTGCCCACCAGCGAGCCGACTACTTCGATGCCGTCCAGTACCAGGCGGGGGATGTTCAGGTTCATGGCTTCGGAGGGCAGGCCGACCGCAACCAGGCGGCCACCGGCACGCAGGGCGTCTACCGCCGAGTCGAACGCGGCTTTGGCTACTGCCGTAACCACGGCTGCATGGGCACCACCGGTCTTGGCCTGAATGACTTTCGCTGCATCCTCGGTGCGGGGGTTGACCACCATGTCGGCGCCCATCTCGCTGGCGAAGCGCAGTTGCTCGTCGTTGACGTCGATGGCAATCACTTTGGCGTTGAACACATTCTTCGCATATTGCAGGGCCAGATTGCCCAAGCCACCGAGGCCATAGATGGCGATCCACTGGCCGGGGCGAATGTTGGAGCTTTTCACGGCCTTGTAGGTGGTGACGCCGGCGCAGGTG
>NZ_BCBD01000077.1:0-26886 GCF_001320345.1 Pseudomonas sp. NBRC 111127
GAGGCTCGGGCACCGCAGGTACTTGCGCGCCGCTCAAGGCGCAGACGAAGCTGGCCTGGCCAATGCGCAGACGCTGGCCATCGACCAGCCCTTCCAGGCCCAGGCCGGGCACACTCTGCACCCCTTCAGCAGCTGTGGCCGCGCGCCCGAACGCGCGGGCGATGGGGTGCTCCGAACGGTTCTCCAATGCCGCCGCCAGCGCCAGGCAACGGTCCGCGGGTTGGCTGCCGAGTGGGCGAATGCTGCGCAAGGTCAGCCTGCCTTCGGTCAGCGTGCCGGTCTTGTCGAAAATCACCGTATCGATCTGGTTCAGGCCTTCCAGCACATGGCCACGGGTCACCAGCAGGCCAAGTTTGTGCAGGGTGCCGGTGGCTGCAGTGAGTGCGGTGGGTGTGGCCAGCGACAGCGCACAAGGGCAGGTCGCCACCAGCATGGCCAGCACGATCCAGAACGCCCGGGCCGGCTCCAGGTACCACCACCACAGGCCGATGGCCACTGCGGCCAGCAGCGAGAACAGCAGGAACCCCTGCGAGGCGCGGTCGGCAATTTCTGCCAGGCGTGGTTTTTCCGTTTGCGCGCGCTCCAGCAGGCGGACGATGGCCGACAGCCGCGAGTCGTGGCCCAAGGCCTGGACTTCTATGTTCAGCGTGCTTTCCACGTTCAAGGTGCCGCCGGTGACCCGGTCCCCCACCCGCCGCGGCTGTGGCAAGTATTCACCGGTGAGCAGCGATTCGTCGACGCTGGAGCGGCCTTCGACGACGCGCCCATCGGCGGGAATCACTGCGCCGGGCAGCACCTGTACGGTGTCGCCGCATTGCAGTTCACTGAGCAGAATGCGCCCGCTGCGGCCTTGGCTGTCCAGGCGCAGGCACGACGCCGGCAGCAAGTTCACCAGTTGCGCCGTGGCCGCTGCGGTGCGCTCGCGGGCGCGGCGTTCCAGGTAGCGGCCGGTCAGCAGGAACAGGGCGAACATGCCCACGGTGTCGAAATACAGCTCGCCGCTGCCGGTGATGGCCGTCCAGATGCCGGCACCGAAGGCCAGGCCAATGGCCAGTGACACCGAAACATCCATGGTCAGGTGGCGGGTGCGCAAGTCGCGGGCGGCGCCCTTGAAGAACGGTGCGCAGCTGTAGAACACGATGGGGATCGTCAGGAACAGCGCCACCCAACGCAGGATGGTGTGCAGCTCGGGCGACAGGTCGATGTTGAATTCCGGCCAGGTGGCCATGGTCGCCATCATTGCCTGGAACCACAACAACCCGGCAACGCCCAGGCGCCGCAGGGCACTGCGGTTTTCCCGGGCCAACTGCTCGGCGGCCTGGTCGGGTTGATAGGGGTGGGCGGCGTAACCGATCTGGCGCAGTTCGGCCAGCAGGCGCGACAGTGGCAGCTGCGAGGCATCCCAGGCAACCAGCAGGCGGTGGTTGGACAGGTTAAGGCGCGCCTCGGCGACGCCGGGCAGGTTGCGCAGGTGTTTTTCGATCAGCCAGCCACACGCCGCACAGCTGATACCTTCGATCAGCAAGGTGGCCTCGGCCAGGTCGCCCAGGTGGTGGACGAAGGTTTGCTGCACGTCACTGCGGTCGTACAGGGCCAGTTCGTCCTGCAACTGCCTGGGCAACGCTTCGGGGTTGGCGCTGTTGTCGCTGCGGTGCTGGTAGTAGTGTTCCAGGCCGCCGGCCACGATCGCCTCGGCCACTGCCTGGCAGCCGGGGCAGCAGAACTCGCGGGGCTCGCCGAGCACCACAGCGGTGAAGCGGCTGCCGGCAGGAACGGGCAGGGCGCAGTGGTAGCAGGGAATGGGTTGGGTCATCACATCATTGCCTTACACATAGCGGCCGGTTGGCGCGCTTCCCTGTAGGAGCGGCCTTGTGTCGCGAAAGGGGCGCGAAGCGGCCCCACGATCTCAGCTTCGCAGCATAGGTTGCAGGGGCTGCTGCGCAGCCCTTTCGCGACACAAGGCCGCTCCTACAGGTGCTCGGCGCCTTGGATGGCTTCATCACCAAGCTGCAAGGTCACGCCATGCTCGACCTTCTCCTCCTCGAACAGCCGCCACACCTGGCCACCTTCACTGCCCAGCAGCTCAACGAAACGCCGCCCGTCAACCTTGTCTTGCAGCTGCCCCACGTAACGCCCGGCCTCGACCCGGCTCAGCAGCACCTTACGGTCCTTTTCCGGCTGGGTGGGCGATATCAGGTTCAGTTCCAGGTTCTGCGGGTTGCTGTTGCCGGCCAGGCGCAGGTCCACTTCGCCGGTCAGTTCATCCAGGTGCACACTGGCCTGGAGGCGCAGCTTCTGTGCCAGCAGTTCGCGGTCCAGTGAGCGGTTGATGCCCTTGCCCGCCTCGTAGTAATTGTCGTTCACCAGGTTGTCCGGGTTGTTCACGGCGATGCTGACCATGCTCAGGCTCAGGCACACCGAGGTGGTGAGGATCGCAATGATGATCCAGGGCCAGAGGTGCTTGTACCAAGGGTCGGCGGCGGTGGCAGGCATTGTGGGTTATCTCTCTTAGCGGATCTGTGGGCCGATGAAGCGGCTCTTGGCTTCAACTTGTGCGCTGCTGTCGTCGGCGCTTTTGAGGATGAAGGTTATTTCGTTGGTGGTCGATGGCAGTTTTTCCGGCGCCACCGACAGCTGCACCGGCAGGCTGACGATATCCCCGGCGGCCACGCGGATCTCGCGTTGGCCTTCGAGCGTGAGGTCTGGCAGGCCAGTGGCGTCCAGCACATACACATGGTCACGCTGGTCCTTGTTCATGACCTTCAGGCTGTACACGTTCTCGATCCGGCCCTGGGCATTTTCGCGGTACAGCACACGGTCCTTGCTGACGTCGAAACCGACCAGCGAGCGGGTGGCGAAGGCCGTGGCCAGGCCGATGATCATCACCAGCAACACCAGCGCGTAGCCGATCAGGCGTGGCCGCAGCAGGTGGGTTTTCTGCCCGGAGAGGTTGTGCTCGGTGGTGTAGCTGATCAGCCCTTTGGGGTAGTTCATCTTGTCCATGATGCCGTCGCAGGCATCGATGCAGGCGGCGCAGCCGATGCATTCGATCTGCAGGCCGTCGCGGATGTCGATGCCGGTCGGGCAGACCTGCACGCACAAGGTGCAGTCAATGCAGTCGCCCAGGCCTTGGGCCTTGTAATCCGCGCCTTTCTTGCGCGGGCCCCGGGTTTCGCCGCGGCGCGGGTCATAGGAGACGATCAGTGTGTCCTTGTCGAACATCACGCTCTGGAAGCGGGCGTAGGGGCACATGTACACACACACCTGCTCGCGCAGCCAACCGGCGTTGCCGTAGGTGGCGAGGGTGAAGAAGCCAACCCAGAAATAGGCCCAGCCATCGGCCTGGCCGGTGAAGAACTCGATCACCAGTTCACGGATCGGCGAGAAGTAGCCGACGAAGGTCATGCCGGTGACGAAGCCGATCAGCAGCCACAGGCTGTGCTTGCTGAACTTGCGCAGGAACTTGTTGGCGCTCATGGGCGCCTTGTCCAGTTTGATGCGCTGGTTGCGGTCGCCCTCGGTGACCTTTTCGCACCACATGAAGATCCACGTCCATACGCTTTGCGGGCAGGTGTAGCCACACCAGACCCTGCCTGCGAACACGGTGATGAAGAACAGGCCGAAGGCGGCGACGATGAGGATGCCTGACAGCAGGATGAAGTCCTGGGGCCAGATGGTGGCACCGAAGATATAGAACTTGCGCTCGGGCAGGTTCCACCACACCGCCTGGTGGCCACCCCAGTTCAGCCATACCGTGCCGAAGTACAGCAGGAACAGCGCGGCACCGCCAACCATGCGCAAACGCCGGAACAGGCCGGTGAAGGCGCGGGTATAGATTTTTTCGCGGGACGCGTAGAGGTCGACGGAGTCCTTCCCTTTCGTGGCAGGCGGGGTTACATCATGTACCGGAATTTGCTTGCTCATCATCAAGTCCCACGGCAGTGGAAAAATGCCGCGGCCAGTGCGTGCCGGCCGCAGTCTCGCGCAATCTGCTAGCGCTCTGCGGTTCATGATACGCCGCTGTGGGCGGCCCGGGGTCTCACTGCGACCTTTAGTCGCGTTGGGTTCGCGGCGTGAATCGTGTTATGGCGGGTGTCAATTGATCCAGGTCATCAGCCTGCGAGAAATGCTTGGCTGTGCCGGCCTTTTCGCGGGCTTGCCCGCTCCCACAGGTCCCTCATCAGCCTCGAGGTTGTGGGAGCGGGCGAGCCCGCCAAGAGGCCAGGCCTGCCTTACTCGGCCTTGGCCGGCTCAGCCTGGTGCGACAGGCTGTACACATAAGCCGCCAGCAAGTGCACCTTGTCGTTGCCCTGCAGCTGTTCCTGGGCCGGCATCTGCCCTTGGCGGCCATAGCGGATGGTCTGCTGCAACTGGGCAAAGCTGGAGCCGTAGATGAACGCCTGCGGGTGGGTCAGGTTCGGTGCCCCCATGGCTGGCGTGCCTTTGCCTTCCGGCCCGTGGCAGGCCACGCAGTTGGCGGCGAAGATCTTCTGCCCGTTCTGCACATCGGCCTTGACCCCTTGCGGCAGGGTACGGCCATCGAGCTTGCTGACCACGAATGCCGCGACGTCGGCCACACCTTGGTCACCGATCACTTCGGCCCATGCCGGCATCACACCGTGGCGGCCGCCCATGATGGTGGCCTTGATGGTTTCCGGCTCGCCGCCCCAGCGCCAGTCATTGTCGGCCAGGTTGGGGAAACCGAAGGCGCCCTTGGCGTCGGAGCCATGGCATACCGAGCAGTTGGAGGCGAACAGGCGTGCGCCCATTTTCAGCGCCTGTGGGTCTTTGGCCACTTCTTCGATAGGCATGGCGGCGAACTTGGCGTAGATCGGGCCGAAGCGCGCCTGGGCCTTGGCCATTTCCTTTTCCCACTCGTGCACGCCGGTCCAGCCCTGCTGGCCGTTGGAAAACTCGGTCTGTTTGTCGTTGTCCAGGTAGGCATAACCCGGCAGCATGCCTTTCCAGTTGCCCAGCCCCGGGTACAGCACCAGGTAACCGAGGGCGAAGACGATGGTGCCGACGAACAGCCAGAACCACCATTTCGGCAGTGGGTTGTCGTACTCCTCGATACCATCGAAGGCGTGCCCGACGGTTTCGTCGGTCACCTCTTCGCGCTGGCCCTTGCGGGTCGACAGCAGCAGCCAGGTCAACGAGAAGATGGTGCCCAGGGTCAGGACGGTAACGTACAGACTCCAGAAGGTTGTCATTGTTGTTTGCTCCCAGAAGCTTTTGCTTGCTCGACGTGCCGTTTGGCCTCGGGGTCATCGGCGAAGGGCAGTTGGGTGGCTTCGTCGAAGTCCTTCTTGCGCCGTGGGTTGAACACCCACAGCGCCAGGCCCACGAACGCCACCATCACCACGACGGTACCCAGGCCGCGAATCATCCCGATATCCATCAGCGTCACCGTTTGCTCTTGATGATGGTGCCAAGACCCTGCAGGTACGCCACGAGGGCGTCCATTTCGGTCTTGCCCTTGACCGCGTCACGGGCGCCGGCAATGTCGGCGTCGGTGTACGGTGTGCCGAGTGTGCGCAGCACCTCCATCTTCTTCGCGGTGTCCTTGCCGTCGAGCGTGTTCTCGACCAGCCAGGGGTAGGCCGGCATCTTCGATTCCGGCACCACGTTGCGCGGGTTGTACAGGTGCGCGCGGTGCCAGTCATCGGAGTAGCGGCCACCGACCCGTGCCAGATCCGGCCCGGTGCGTTTGGAGCCCCACAGGAACGGGTGGTCCCACACGCTCTCGCCGGCGACCGAGTAGTGGCCGTAGCGCTCGGTTTCGGCGCGGAACGGGCGGATCATCTGCGAGTGGCAGCCCACGCAACCTTCGCGGATATAGATGTCGCGGCCTTCCAGCTCCAGGGCGGTACGCGGCTTCATGCCCTCGACCGGCTTGTTGGTGACGTCCTGGAAAAACAGCGGGACGATCTGGGTCAGGCCACCGACGCTTACCGCGATGACCATGAAGAAGGCCAGCAGGCCAATGTTCTTCTCGACGGCTTCATGCTTCATCAGTGCGCTCCCACAACGACGATCTTGGCGGCTTCTTCAGCCTGTGCCGGGTTGGCGGCACGCACGGTACGCAACACGTTGTAGGCCATCAGCAGCATGCCGCTGGCGAAGAACGCACCGCCCAGGGCACGCACGATGTAGCCCGGGTGGCTGGCTTGCAGTGCCTCGACGAACGAGTAGGTGAGGGTGCCGTCATCGTTGATGGCACGCCACATCAGGCCCTGGGTGATGCCGTTGACCCACATCGAGGCGATGTACAGCACGGTGCCGATGGTGGCCAGCCAGAAGTGCGCGTTGATCAGGCCAACGCTGTGCATCTGCACGCGGCCATACAGGCGCGGGATCATGTGGTACACGGCGCCGATCGAAATCATGGCGACCCAGCCGAGGGCGCCTGCGTGCACGTGGCCGATGGTCCAGTCGGTGTAGTGCGACAGCGAGTTGACGGTCTTGATGGCCATCATCGGGCCTTCGAAGGTGGACATGCCGTAGAACGCCAGCGACACCACCAGAAAGCGCAGGATCGGATCGGTACGCAGTTTGTACCAGGCGCCCGACAGGGTCATCATGCCGTTGATCATGCCGCCCCAGCTTGGCGCCAGAAGGATGATCGACATCACCATACCCAGCGACTGCGCCCAGTCGGGCAGGGCGGTGTAGTGCAGGTGGTGCGGGCCGGCCCAGATGTACAGGGTGATCAGCGCCCAGAAGTGCACGATCGACAGGCGGTACGAGTAGATCGGCCGCTCGGCCTGCTTGGGCACGAAGTAGTACATCATGCCCAGGAAGCCGGTGGTCAGGAAAAAGCCCACGGCGTTGTGCCCGTACCACCACTGGATCATCGCATCGGTGGCGCCGGAGTAGGCCGAATACGACTTGAACAGGCTGACCGGCAGGGAGATGTGGTTGACGATGTGCAGCATCGCGGTGACCACGATGAAGGCACCGTAGAACCAGTTGCCGACATAGATATGCTTGGTCTTGCGCTTGACGATGGTGCCGAAGAACACCACCCCGTAGGTGACCCAGACAATGGCCAGCAGAATCGCCAGTGGCCACTCCAGCTCGGCGTATTCCTTGGTGGTGGTGTAGCCCATCGGCAGGGTGATCAGCGCCCCGACGATCACCGCCTGCCAGCCCCAGAAGGTGAAGGCGGCCAGGCTGTCGGAAATCAGCCGTGTCTGGCAGGTGCGCTGCACCACGTAGTAGCTGGTGCCGAACAGCGCGCAGCCGCCGAAGGCGAAGATCACCAGGTTGGTGTGCAGCGGACGCAGGCGGCCAAAGCTGGTCCAGGGCAGGTCCAGGTTCAGTTGTGGCCACACCAGCTGCGAGGCGATGAAGACGCCGAGGCCCATGCCAAGGATCCCCCAGACCACCGTCATGATGGCGAACTGGCGGACGACCTTATAGTTATAAGCAGTCGGACTGATTGCTGTGCTCATTCTAAGGTTCCACGGTTTTGATGTTCTTGTTGGTTGAAAAATCGGCGCCAGTATTGATAACCCTCCGGGTTACCGCAACGCAACTTTGGTACGCCGACCCGTGTCCGGGCCCGTTCACTGATGTCCCGCAGCGCTCGGGTCAGGTGGATTGTACACAAATAAATATTTGTAATGTGTACCGTTTTTCACCTTTTTCTGATCGATCGGTCAAGCTTTTTTTGGGGGCGGCCACTGACCAGGCGCGGCGTCTGCGCCGGTGCTTTCGCAGGATGCCCACTGTGGCAACAAGCTTAGTTCTGTTCGGAGGGGGTGCAAGGGAGGGAGTAGGGCGGGGGAGCGCTGGGGCTGCTCTGCAGCCCTTTCGCGACACAAGGCCGCG
Source organism: Pseudomonas sp. NBRC 111127 (assembly GCF_001320345.1). Taxonomy (NCBI): domain Bacteria; kingdom Pseudomonadati; phylum Pseudomonadota; class Gammaproteobacteria; order Pseudomonadales; family Pseudomonadaceae; genus Pseudomonas; species Pseudomonas sp. NBRC 111127. The sequence goes on from NZ_BCBD01000077.1 coordinate 7,834, forward strand.
CCTACAGAAAAAATGCGATCTCCTGCAGGAGCGGCCTTGCGTCGCGATGGGCCGCGAAGCGGCCCCGGGGGTATTACTTGGAGCTCACGGTTTCAGCCGCGCCATCCTGCGACAGGCTGTACACATACGCCGCCAACAGGTGCACTTTGTCATTGCCCTGAATCTCGGCCTGCGCCGGCATCTGCCCTTGGCGACCGTAGCGGATGGTCTGTTGCAGCTGGGCAAAGCTCGACCCATAGATGAACGCCTGTGGGTGGGTCAGGTCGGGCGCGCCCATGGCCGGGGTGCCTTTGCCTTCCGGCCCGTGGCAGGCCACGCAGTTGCCGGCGAAGATCTCCTTGCCCTTGGCCGGGTCGGCCTTGGCGCCTTCCGGCAGTTTACGGCCGTCCATGCTGGTCAGCACGAACGCGGCGACGTCGGCCACGCCCTGCTCGCCAATCACCTCGGCCCAGGCCGGCATCACACCATGGCGGCCGTTCATGATCGACGCCTTGATGGTCTGCGCATCACCGCCCCAGCGCCAGTCCTTGTCGGTGAGGTTGGGGAAGCCGAACGCGCCCTTGGCGTCCGAGCCATGGCAGACCGAACAGTTGGAGGCGAACAGGCGCCCGCCCATTTTCAACGCCTGCGGGTCCTTGGCCACTTCCTCCACCGGCATGGCGGCGTACTTGGCGAAGATCGGCCCGAAGCGGGCGTCGGCCTTGTCCATTTCCTTTTGCCATTCGTTGGCGCCGGTCCAGCCATTTTCATAACCCGGCAGAATGCCTTTCCAGTTGCCCAGGCCCGGGTAAAGGATCAGGTAACCGACCGCGAACACCAGGGTGCCGACGAACAGCCAGAACCACCACTTGGGCAAGGGGTTGTCGTACTCCTCGATGCCGTCGAAGCTGTGGCCCATGGTCTGGTCGGTGGGGTTGTGGCTCTGGCCCTTGCGGGTGGCGAGCAACAGCCAGGTCAGGCCAATCAGGCTCCCGATGGTCAGTACGCTGATATACGTACTCCAGAAGGTGGTCATTGCCCGTTACTCCTTTTTGCAGCAGGTTCCTGCCCGGCAGCGGGCAGGCGGTCGTCGACGAAGGGCAGCAAGCGCGCCTCGGCGAAATCACGGTCGCGACGGCGGTTGAATACCCACAGGGAGAGGCCGATGAAGGCGACCATCACCACCAGGGTGCCGAGGCCGCGAATCATGCCGGTGTCCATTTCCATCGCAATCACCTCTTGTTCTTGATCGCGGTGCCAAGCACCTGCAGGTAGGCCACCAGCGCGTCCATCTCGGTCTTGCCCTTGACCGCGTCGCGGGCACCGGCGATGTCGTCGTCGGTGTAGGGCACGCCGAGGGTACGCAGGGTGCGCATCTTCACGTCGGTGTGGCTGTTGTCCACCTGTTGGGCGACCAGCCAGGGGTACGCCGGCATCTTCGACTCCGGCACCACGTTGCGCGGGTTGTACAGGTGCGCGCGGTGCCAGTCGTCCGAGTAGCGGCCGCCGACCCGGGCCAGGTCCGGGCCGGTACGCTTGGAGCCCCACAGGAACGGGTGGTCCCACACGCTCTCGCCAGCGACCGAGTAGTGGCCGTAGCGCTCGGTTTCGGCGCGGAATGGGCGGATCATCTGCGAATGGCAGCCTACGCAGCCTTCGCGGATGTAGATGTCGCGGCCTTCGAGCTGCAGCGCGGTGTAAGGCTTCATGCCTTCGACCGGCTTGTTGGTGACGTCCTGGAAGAACAGCGGCACGATCTGGGTCAGGCCGCCGATACTGACGGCCAACACCATCAGCAGGGCCAGCAGGCCAACGTTTTTCTCGATGACTTCATGTTTCATCAGGCAGGTCTCCTCAAGCCAGCTGGGCGTTCGCAGGGGCAGCATCAAGCGCCGGCGAACGCACGGTGCGCCAGGTGTTCCAGGCCATCAGGAACATGCCGCTGAGGAAGATCGCACCGCCGACGAAGCGCACGATGAAGCCTGGGTGGCTGGCCACCAGGGTTTCCACGAACGAGTAGGTGAGCGTGCCGTCGCTGTTCACTGCGCGCCACATCAGGCCCTGGGCAATGCCGTTGACCCACATTGAGGCGATGTACAGTACGGTGCCGATGGTGGCCAGCCAGAAATGCGCGTTGATCAGGCCGATGCTGTACATGCGTTCCTTGCCGAACACTTTCGGGATGGTGTGGTACAGCGCGCCGATCGAGATCATCGCGACCCAGCCGAGGGCGCCAGCGTGCACGTGGCCGATGGTCCAGTCGGTGTAGTGGGAAAGGGCGTTGACCGTCTTGATGGCCATCATCGGGCCCTCGAAGGTGGACATGCCGTAGAACGCCAGCGACACCACCAAAAAGCGCAGGATCGGGTCGCTGCGCAGTTTGTGCCAGGCCCCCGACAGGGTCATCATGCCGTTGATCATGCCACCCCAGCTCGGTGCCAGCAGGATCAGCGACATCACCATGCCCAGCGATTGCGCCCAGTCAGGCAGGGCGGTGTAGTGCAGGTGGTGCGGGCCGGCCCAGATGTACAGGGTAATCAGCGCCCAGAAGTGCACGATCGACAGGCGGTAGGAATACACCGGGCGTTCGGCCTGCTTGGGCACGTAGTAGTACATCATCCCCAGGAAGCCCGCGGTCAGGAAGAAGCCCACCGCGTTGTGGCCATACCACCACTGCACCATGGCGTCGGTGGCACCGGCATAGACCGAGTACGACTTGGTCATGCTGACCGGCAGTTCCAGGTTGTTGACGATGTGCAGCATGGCCACCGTCAGGATGAACGCGCCGAAGAACCAGTTGCCCACGTAGATGTGCTTGGTGTTGCGCTTGATCAGCGTGCCGAAGAACACGATGGCGTAGCAGACCCAGACGATGGTGATCAGGATGTCGATCGGCCATTCCAGCTCGGCGTATTCCTTGGAGCTGGTGTAGCCCAATGGCAGGCTGATGGCCGCCAGCAGGATCACCAGCTGCCAGCCCCAGAAGGTGAACGCGGCCAGGCCGGGGGCGAACAGGGTGGTCTGGCAGGTGCGTTGCACCGAATAATAGGAGGTGGCGAACAGCGCGCAGCCGCCGAAGGCGAAGATCACCGCATTGGTGTGCAGTGGGCGCAGGCGGCCGAAGCTGGTCCAGGGGAGGTCGAAGTTGAGGGCAGGCCAGGCAAGCTGGGCGGCGATGAAAACGCCGAGCCCCATCCCGACGATTCCCCACACCACCGTCATGATGGCGAATTGGCGGACCACCTTGTAGTTATAGGCGGTACTGCTGGTTGTGTTCATGTATGGGTTCCCATCCACGGTTATTTGGCAGGCTTTACAGCGAGGCAAGCATGATTAATGGGCAAAGTGCCGGTATTGACGGGGATCAATGGGCGAAGGTCGGAAATGTCCCAGGCTTGCGCTGCGATCTTGCGCAGGTCGAGGGCGGGGAGGGTTACAAGGGCTGCCTGATCCTGGCCCATGGTGCCGGTGCGCCGATGGACAGCGGGTTCATGGACGAAATGGCGCAAAGGCTTGCGGCACTTGGGGTCGCGGTGCTGCGCTTCGAGTTCCCGTACATGGCCGAGCGCCGGGTTGGCGGTGGCAAGCGGCCGCCGAACCCGCAGAAGGTATTGCTGGAAAGCTGGCGCGAGGTGTACCGGCAGGTGCGACCTTTGGTCGCGGGCAAGCTGGCGGTGGGTGGCAAGTCGATGGGTGGGCGCATGGCCAGCCTGCTGGCTGACGAACTGGGCGCCGATGCGCTGGTGTGCCTGGGCTACCCGTTCTACGCGGTGGGCAAACCCGAGAAGCCGCGCGTGGAGCACCTGGCCGAGTTGAAAACACCGACGTTGATCGTGCAGGGCGAGCGCGATGCGCTGGGTAACCGGGAGGCGGTGGCAGGGTATGCGTTGTCGCCGGCGATCGAGGTGAGCTGGCTAGTGGCGGCGGACCATGACCTGAAGCCGTTGAAGGCTTCGGGGTTCAGCCATGAGCAGCATTTGCAGGCGGCTGCGCAGCGAGTTGCCAGCTTTTTGGCAGGCATACGCTTGTAGGAGCGGCCTTGTGTCGCGAAAGGGCCCCGCAGCGGCCCCGGCAATTCACGCGGCGAAGCTAAAAACTGGGGCTGCTTCGCAGCCCTTTCGCGACACAAGGCCGCTCCTACAACGAGCGTGCCAATAGCGAACAATTAATCGCGGTACTCGCACAGGTAAGCGGTGTCTACCTTCACCTGCAGCTGGAACTTGCTGTCAGCCGGTACATTGAACGTGTCGCCCGCCTTGAAAGTTTCCCAGTTGTCGCTGCCTGGCAGCTTGACGATCAACGCACCCGACACCACGTGCATGATTTCACGCTTGGCAGTGCCGAACTCGTATTCGCCCGGGGCCATCACGCCGACAGTGGCCGGGCCTTCTTCGCCCGTGAAGGCGATCGACTTGACGGTGCCGTTGAAGTACTCGTTGACCTGGAACATGGGCGTCTCCTGAAAAAGGGGAGGGAAAAGGGCTGGCCAGTATGCCCAAGCCCAATGCCCTCGTCATCTGCTTTCAGGGCCCGTCGGCGGGCAGGCTCAAGGGCAGCAGCCGCGCTGTGTTGCGCGCATCTTCCAGGGCCCGGTGCTGCTGCCCGCAAAAGTGCATGCCAGCCAGTTGCAGGGCGCCGTTCAGGCCGGCGGGGCGCTGCAGGTGGCGGGCCTTGGCAAAGCGTTGCTTGAGGTTGATGTGCGCCAGCGTGCGCAGCAGGCTGTCCAGGCCGTGCAGGTGCCATTCCTGGTGCAGTTGCTGGCGGTCGTAGTCGCCCCAACTGACCCAGGCCTGCAACTGTTCACGATGCTGCCCGAGCCAGTGCTCGAAGCTGGCCCATACCTCGCGAAACGGCGCGGCCGCATCGACGTCGGCCTGGCTGATGTGGGTCAGCTCGCGACAGAACGGGGTCAGCTGCGGGCGCCGCCGCGGGCGCACGAAACGCTGGAAGTGGTCGACCTCACGGCCTTCGCGGGTGACCAGGCTCGCGCCGATTTCAATGACTTCCATCTCCGTGACCGGCCACCCACCCTCATCGGTGGTGGCCTCCAGGTCGATCACCAACCAATGGCCCATACCAGGCTCCCTTGCAGATCCTGCTAGAGCGTAGCCAAACTCGGCGCATCCGGCACCTCGTGGCATTTTGCCGCCCGTTTTGTCAGCGCCAATGGCGTACCGAGGGGCACGAAAGCCGGAGGCAGCAGTTGTGCCGCCCCGGTAAAACGCCTAGCTTAAGCGAACCCAGGCATGAACCGTGATGAATGTCCGCCTTTACCCTTGCGCCCGGCCTGAAGGCCTTGTCCACCCTCATGTTGCTGGCTGTTTACTGGTTGGCCGTACCGGCATGCGCGGCAGGTGCCATCGAGGTGAAAGTCGGTGCCGCGCATTTCCCGCCGTATACGGTGCGCCCCGAGCAGGGCGCCGATATCGGCTTGTTGCCGCAGTTGGTCGCTGCGCTCAACCGTGCCCAGCAGCGCTACCGCTTCGTATTGGTGCCCACTTCCATCCAGCGGCGTTTCAGTGACTTGCAGCAGGGCCGTACCGATATGGCCATTTTCGAGAACCCGCAGTGGGGCTGGGAGCAGATCCCCCATCAACAGGTGGACATGGGCCTGGAAGATGCCGAAGTGTTCGTGGCCCGCCAGGTGGACGGGCGCGCCCCGCATTACTTCGATGACCTGAAGGGCAAGCGCCTGGCCCTGTTCAACGGCTATCACTATGCGTTCGCCGGTTTCAACGCCGACCCGCGCTACCTGCGCAAGGCCTACAATGCGACGTTGACCTATTCGCACGACAGCAACCTGCTGATGGTGCAGGCGGGCCGCGCCGACATTGCCCTGGTCACGCGCTCCTACCTCAGTGATTTCCTGGCACGTAACCCGTCCAGTCGTGCGCAACTGGTTGCATCGCAGCGCATCGATCAGGTTTACCACCACTACGCGCTGCTGCGGCCCGCCGCGCCCATTGGCGAGCGGTCGTTCGCTGAACTGTTGAGAGGCTTGCGTGATAGCGGTGAGCTGGCGCGCATTTTCCAGCCTTACCACATCGCCGTCAGTGCGCCCGAGGACTAAATTGCCGCCGCGTGGCATCGTTCTCGACAGTGAGCCCTTTGTTCATTTCGCGAGACCCACCCATGCCCTTCGATGCCGCTTCGCAGCCACAGTCACCGCCACGTTGGCGCAGCCTCAGTGCCGAGGAGGGGGCCAGCAGGCTGAGCCTGACCCTGGAGGGCCGCCCGCTGGCGCAGGTGCGCCTGCAGGCGGGTCCAACCTTGCAGGTACACCTTGAGCAGTTGTGCCCCGAGCGCCCTTATCAAGCCTTGTGGGCGGCCTGCTATTGGCTGTTGTCCCGTGACAGTGCCTGCCAGCGCCTGGCCTGGCACCTGCCCGAGGTGGTGCCGCAGGCATTGGCCAGCGGCCTGCTGCTGGTGGGCGATGTGCCTGGCCAGTACCTGTGCGAGCGCGCGCTGTTCTGGCAATTGCCGCAGCCCTGGCTGGGTGAGGCGCTGGCTGCCCCCTACCCGCAGCAGATGCAGATCAGCAACGGCAAGCGCCACCCGCGGCGGGCGCCCAAGCCCCGTGGCGAGGTCTATCGGCGCTTCGATGCGCGGCTGGGTAGCTGGGTGTCGCTGCGCACCCTGGACATCGAGCATGACCTGGAGCGCTTCAACCGCTGGCAGAACGACCCGCGCGTGGAGGCGTTCTGGCAGGAAAGCGGCACGCTTGCCCAGCACCGCGAGTACCTGGCCAAGCTGGAGGCCGACCCGCATACCCTGACGTTGATTGGCTGCTTCGACGATCAGCCATTTGCCTATTTCGAGGCTTACTGGGCCAAGGAGGATCGCATTGCACCGTTCTACCCGGCTGATGACTACGACCGCGGCATCCACATGCTGGTCGGGGAGCAGAGCCATCGTGGCCCGCACAAGGTCGCCAGCTGGCTATCGGCGCTGGTGCATTACCTGTTCCTGGATGACCCGCGTACCCAGCGGGTGGTCGCCGAGCCGCGTGCCGACAATGGCAAGATGATCGGCTACATGCACGACCAGTGCTTCCATTGCGAGAAGGAGTTCGACTTCCCGCACAAGCGCGCGGCGCTGATGATTCTGGGGCGGGAGCGGTTCTTCGATCGTTGCAGGCTCGCCTGATGGCGAGAGCGGCAAGCGGCAAGCGGCAAGCGGCAAGCTGCAAGCTGCAAGCTGCAAGCTGCAAGCTGCAAGCTACAAGCTACAAGCTACAAGCTACAAGCAAAAGCCGATCGCGTTCTGCTTTGGCTTTTTCTTTTAACTTGCAGCTTGCAGCTTGCAGCTAGGGTCAGCCCTGCCGGTTGGCGGTCTTGCGGCAATGCACCAGGGCATCGCGGATCATGAAGTTGACCAAGGTTGGCGACACGCCCAGTTCCTTGGCGATGTCCTTCTGCGGTACGCCATGCAGGCGGTACATCTCGAACGCATAGCGGGTGCGCTGGGGCAACTGGTTCAGCGCTTCGGCTATATCGTCCAGCGCGGCCAGGTTGATGTGGGTGGCTTCGGGCGAGGCGTTCTGGATGACCACATTCAGGCCTTCCTCTTCGCTGCCGGAGTATCTCAGCTCCATCGCCTGCTTGCGGTAATGGTCGATCGCCAGGTTGCGCACGATCTGGAACAGGTAGCTCAACTGCGCCTTGAACGACGAGGTTATCTGCGGGGCGGCGCTGAGCCGGAAGAAGGCGTCCTGCACCACATCTTCGGCACGCGAGCGGCAGCCGGTAATGCGCGCTGCGATCTTGACCAGGATGCTGCGGTTGTCTACGAAGGCCTGCAGTAATGGTGAATCGCACTTACTTGTGGATAGTTGTTCCGCCATGGAAATCACCTTGTCACAAAGGGGGAGGAGGCACCCGGGCAGGGACGCTTCCTACGACGTGCGACACGCTATTAGTAATGATAATGATTGTCAAATGCGAAATGTAATTGGTATCGGGTATTTTCGATTTTTGAGATGTCGGTCATGACAGGGGTGTCGCTGGCATGCCCGTCAATCCGCCGACCCCGCCAGCTCCGCTAATTTCTCCCGCCGCCCATCCGTTCCCCTGAGTACATCCCCGGCCGCCAACCGCTGCCCGCCCATGTTCGCGGCGCAGTCGGCACGCCCCAACAGATACTGGCAGGAACACCCCATGACGGACGCCTTCGAACTCCCGCTCTCGCTGGTCCAGGCCCTGGCGCAACGCGCCGCGCAGACCCCGGACAGGATTGCCCTGCGCTTTCTCGCCGACGCCCCGCACGAGCAGGCAGTGCTCAGCTATCGGGAGCTCGACCAGCGCGCGCGCACCATCGCCGCCGCCCTGCAGGTACGCGCCAGCTTTGGTGACCGCGCGGTGTTGCTGTTTCCCAGTGGGCCGGATTACGTAGCGGCGTTCTTCGGCTGCCTGTACGCCGGCGTGATCGCAGTGCCGGCCTACCCGCCAGAGTCTGCCCGCCAGCACCACCAGCAACGCCTGCTGTCGATCATCGCCGACGCCGAGCCGCGCCTGCTGCTGACCGTGGCGGCGCTGCACGACAGCCTGCAGGGCCTGGAAGCACTTGCCGCCGAGGCGGCGCCCGCGTTGCTGGCAGTGGATGGCCTGGACCCCGCCCTGGCCGACACCTGGCAGGAACCTGCCCTCAGCAGCCAGGACATCGCCTTCTTGCAGTACACCTCCGGCTCCACCGCACTGCCCAAAGGCGTGCAGGTCAGCCATGGCAACCTGGTGGCCAACGAACAACTCATCCGCAGCGGCTTTGGCATCGACCTCAACCCCGACGACGTGATCGTCAGCTGGTTGCCGCTGTACCACGACATGGGCCTGATCGGCGGCCTGTTGCAGCCGATCTTCAGCGGAGTGCCTTGCGTACTGATGTCGCCCGGCTACTTCCTCGCTCGGCCAGTGCGCTGGTTGCAGGCCATCAGCGACTACGGCGGCACCATCAGCGGCGGCCCCGACTTTGCCTACCGCCTGTGCAGCGAGCGGGTCAGCGAGGCCTCGCTGGCCGGGCTCGACCTGAGCCGCTGGCGCGTGGCCTATTCGGGTTCCGAACCGATCCGCCAGGACAGCCTGGCGAGCTTCGCCGACACCTTCAAGGCCTGCGGCTTCGACCCCCAGAGCTTCTTCGCCAGCTACGGCCTGGCCGAAGCAACCTTGTTCGTCAGCGGCAGCCGCCGTGGCCAGGGTATCCCCGCGCTTGCGCTGGATGCCGACGCCTTGGCCGCCAACCGCGCCGAGCCCGGTACCGGCAGCGTGCTGATGAGTTGTGGCTTCCCGCAGCCGGGGCACGCGGTACGCATTGTCGAGCCGCAACAGCTGCAACGGCTGGGCGACAACCAGGTGGGGGAAATCTGGGCCGGTGGGCCGAGTATCGCCTCGGGCTACTGGCGTAACCCAGAAGCCAGCGCGCGCACCTTCGTCGAAATGGACGGGCAGACCTGGCTGCGAACCGGCGACCTGGGTTTCATGCGTGAAGGCGAGGTGTTCGTCACCGGGCGCCTGAAAGACATGCTGATCGTGCGTGGGCAGAACCTGTACCCGCAAGACCTGGAAAAAACCCTCGAGCGTGAAGTGCAGGCACTGCGCAAAGGCCGGGTGGCGGTGTTCGCCGTCGAGCATCAGGGCGAGGAGGGCATCGGCGTGGCGGTGGAGATCAGCCGCAGCGTGCAAAAGGCCACCCAACCACAAGCGCTGATCAACACCCTGCGCCAGGTCATCGCCGATGCCTGCCGCCAGGCGCCGGCGGTGGTGCTGCTGCTCAACCCGGGCGCGCTGCCGAAAACCTCCAGTGGCAAGCTGCAGCGTTCGGCCTGCCGCGTGCGCATGGCCGAGGGCAGCCTGGACTGCTATGCCCAATTCCCCGAGCCGAGCGCCGCTGCTGCCACCCAGGCATCAGGCGATGCCTTGCAGGCACGCATCGCGGCGGTGTGGCGCGACACCCTCAAGGTGCAGGCAGTAGCGGCAGATGACCATTTCCTGCTGTTGGGCGGCAACTCCATCGCCGCTACCCAGGCCACGGCGCGGCTGGCCGACGAACTGGGCATCGACCTGAGCCTGCGCACCTTGTTCGAGGCGCCGGTGTTGGCCGACTACAGCAACGCGGTGGCTGCGCTCATCGGTGCAGGCGCTGCCCAGCCCACAGCTATCGCGCCCCTGGCACGCGCCCAGGCGCTGCCCCAGTCGCTGGCGCAGAACCGCCTGTGGCTGTTGTGGCAACTGCAACCCCAATCGGCGGCCTACAACATTCCCGCCGGCCTGCACCTGCGTGGCGAACTGGACGCTAGCGCCCTGCAGGCCGCATTCCAGGCACTGGTGGCGCGCCACGAGTCGCTGCGTACCGTGTTCGCTGAAGAAAACGGCCAGGCGCTGCAGCGTATTCTGCCGCAGCAGCCGTTCAGCCTGGCCCGCCTGGACCTCGCAGGCCAGACCCCCGAGCAGGTCGCCGCCCAGCGTGAAGCCGAGGCCTGCCAGCCGTTCGACCTGACGCAAGGCCCGTTGCTGCGTGTGACCCTGGCCCGGCTCGACGATGAAGACCATCAGCTGTGGGTGACCCTGCACCACATCGTGGCCGACGGCTGGTCGCTGAACATCCTGCTCGATGAATTCGCCAAATTGTATGCCGCTCAGTGCCAGGGCCTGGAGGCACCGTTGGCGCCGCTGCCCCTGGGCTACGCGGACTACGGCAACTGGCAGCGGCAGTGGCTGGCCGACGGCGAAGCCGAACGCCAACTGCAGTACTGGAAGGCCCAGCTCGGTGACGAACTGCCCGTGCTTGACCTGTGCACCGACCAACCCCGGGCCAACCAGCGCACATTCAGTGCTGCGCGCTTCAGCGTGAAGGTCCCCGCCACGCTCAGCCAAGCCCTCAAGGGCCTGGCGCAGGCGCAGCAGGCCAGCCTGTTCATGGTCCTGCTGGCCGGCTGGCAGGCACTGTTGCAGCGCTACAGCGGCCAGGCCGAGATCCGCGTCGGCGTGCCGAATGCCAACCGCCCGCGCCTGGAAACCCAGGGCATGGTCGGCTTCTTCATCAACACCCAGGTGCTGCGCGCGCAACTCGATGGCCGCATGCCGTTCAGCCAACTGCTGGCGCAGGTGCGCCAAGCCACGCTCCAGGCCCAGGCCCACCAGGACCTGCCGTTCGAGCAGTTGCTCGAGGCCTTGCCGCAAGCCCGCGAGCAGGGCCTGTTCCAGGTCATGTTCAACCACCAGCAACGCGACCTGTCGGCACTGCGCCGCCTGCCAGGCCTGCTGGCCGAAGAGTTGCCGTGGCACAGCCGCGAAGCCAAGTTCGACCTGCAACTGCACAGTGAAGAGGACCACCAGGGCCGGTTGAGCCTGGCGTTCGACTATGCCGACGAACTGTTCGAGGCCAGCACCATCCAGCGCCTGGCCGGGCAGCTGCTGGCCCTGCTGGAGCAAGTGTGCGCCGCGCCCGATCTGGCCCTGGCCGAGGTGCAACTGCTCGACGAGGCGGGCCGGCGCCAGTTGTTGGGCTGGGGCCAGGCCGAAGCCGCCGCGCCGCAGCAACTGCTGGTCGAGCAACTCAACGAGCAGGCCCGCCTGACCCCGCAACGTACCGCCCTGGTATGGGCGGGTGGCAGCCTGGATTACGCCGAACTGCACCAGCAGGCCAACCGCCTGGCGCACTACCTGCGCGACAAAGGTGTCGGTCCTGACACGTGCGTCGCCATCGCCCTCGAGCGCTCGCCGCAACTGCTGGTCGGCTTGCTGGCCATTCTCAAGGCCGGCGGCGCCTACGTGCCGCTCGACGTGGATTACCCCGCCGAGCGCCTGGCGTACATGCTGGCCGATTGTGGTACCGGCCTGTTGCTCAGCCACAGCAGCCTGGTGGGCAAGCTGCCACAGGCCGATGGCGTCAGCACCATCGCCCTCGACCAGCTGCACCTGGACAGCTGGCCCAGCCAGGCCCCCGGCTTGCACCTGCAAGGTGACAACCTCGCCTACGTCATCTACACATCCGGCTCCACCGGCCAGCCCAAAGGCGTGGGCAATACTCACGCGGCGCTGGCCGAGCGTTTGCACTGGATGCAGGCCACCTATGGGTTGGGCGACGAGGATGTGCTGCTGCAGAAAGCGCCGATCAGTTTCGACGTGTCGGTGTGGGAGTGCTTCTGGCCGTTGATCACCGGCTGCAAGCTGGTGCTCGCCGGCCCTGGCGAGCACCGCGACCCGCAGCGCATTGCGGCCCTGGTCCAGGCGCATGGCGTGACCACCCTGCATTTTGTGCCGCCACTGCTGCAGGTGTTTGTCCAGGAACCACAGGCCGCGGGCTGCACCAGCCTGCGCCGGGTGTTTTCCGGGGGCGAGGCCTTATCGGCGGCGCTGCGCGACCGGGTGCTGCAACTGCTGCCGCACGTGCAGCTGCACAACCGCTACGGCCCGACCGAAACCGCCATCAATGTCACCCACTGGCATTGCCAGGCCACGGACGGCGAGCGTTCGCCCATCGGCCGGCCGCTGGCCAACGTGCTGTGCCGGGTAATGGATGACGAACTCGAACTCACCGCACCCGGCGTGCCGGGTGAGTTGTACCTCGGCGGTGCGGGCCTGGCCCGTGGGTACCTGGGGCGCCCAGGGCTTACCGCCGAGCGTTTCGTACCCCAGGCCGATGGCAATGGCCAGCGCCTGTACCGCAGTGGTGACCGCGCCCGTTGGCAGGTTCAGCTGCAAGCGCTGGAATACCTCGGGCGTCTGGATCAGCAGGTGAAAGTACGGGGGTTGCGCGTTGAGCCTGAAGAAGTCCAGGCCTGCCTGTTGGCGCAAGCGGGTGTCGAGCAGGCGCTGGTGCTGGTCCACAACGATGCGGTCGGCGCGCAACTGGTTGGCTACTACAGCGGCAGCGCCCAGGCCGAAGCCTTGTTGACGGTACTGGCCGAGCACCTGCCGGCATACATGGTGCCGGCGCAGCTGATTGCCCTTGCGGACATGCCCCTGGGCCCCAGCGGCAAGGTCGACCGCAAGGCGCTGCCGGCCCCGGTGTGGCAGCAGCGTGAGCACGTCGAGCCGCAAACAGCACTGCAACAGCAGGTCGCTGGCATCTGGCGCGATGTCCTGAACCTGCCCCGTGTGGGGCTGCGCGATGATTTCTTCGCCCTGGGCGGCCACTCGCTGCTGGCCACACAGATCGTTTCCCGCACGCGCCAGGCGTGCGATGTGGAGCTGCCGCTCAAGGCCCTGTTCGAGGCCAGCGAGCTGGGCGCATTCTGTGCCGAGGTTGCCCGCATCCAGGGCAATGGCCAGCGCAACCTGCAAGGGCAGATCGCCCGCGTCGACCGTCGTCAGGCGGTGCCGCTGTCTTATTCGCAACAGCGCATGTGGTTCCTCTGGCAAATGCAGTCCGACAGCCCGGCCTATAACGTGGGCGGCATGGCGCGCTTGCGCGGCACCTTGCACGTCGAGGCGTTCGAGCGGGCGCTGCATGCGCTGATCGTGCGTCACGAAGCCCTGCGTACAACGTTCCCCAGCATCGACGGGGTGCCCTACCAGTGCGTGGCCGAAGACAGCGGCCTGCACCTGCACTGGCAGGACTTCAGCGCCTTGCCCGGCGCTGCCCGTGCGCAACGCCTGCAACAGCTGGCTGACGACCAGGCGCACCAGCCCTTCGACCTTGAACGCGGCCCGCTGCTGCGCGCCTGCCTGGTCAAGGCCGCAGAGCGCGAGCACTTCTTCGTGCTGACCCTGCACCATATCGTGACCGAAGGCTGGGCCATGGACATCTTCGCCCGCGAGCTGGGTGAACTGTACGAGGCCTTTGTCGACGACCGCGAGTCGCCATTGGCGCCACTGCCGGTGCAGTACCTGGACTACAGCGTGTGGCAACGGCAATGGCTGGAAAGCGGCGAGGGCGCTCGCCAACTGGCCTATTGGCAAACGCGCCTGGGCACCGAGCACCCGGTGCTGGCGTTACCCGCCGATCGCCCACGCCCGGCGGTGCAAAGCCACCGGGGCGGGCTGTACCGCTTCGAGCTTGACCCGGCCCTGGTCGAGCGCGTGCATGCCTTCAACAGCCAGCGTGGACTGACCCTGTTCATGACCATGACAGCCACCCTGGCTGCCTTGCTGCACCGCTACAGTGGCCAGCGCGACCTGCGCATCGGTGCGCCGGTGGCCAACCGTATCCGCCCGGAAAGCGAAGGGCTGATCGGCGCCTTCCTCAATACCCAGGTGCTGCGCTGCGAACTGGATGGGCAGATGAGCGCCAGCGCCTTGCTGGAGCAGGTGCGCCAGGCTGCCATCGAAGGCCAGTCACACCAGGACCTACCGTTCGATCAACTGGTCGAGGCCCTGCAACCGCCACGCAGCAGTGCCTACAACCCGTTGTTCCAGGTGATGTGCAACGTGCAGCGCTGGGCCTTCCAGCAAAGCCGCAGCCTGGCCGGCATGCAGGTGGACTACCTGGTCAACGACGCCAGCGCCACCAAGTTCGACCTGTACCTGGAAGTGACCGACCTGGATGGCCGCCTGGGCTGCTGCCTGACCTACAGCCGTGACCTGTTCGATGAGCCGCGTATCGCGCGCATGGCCGAACACTGGCAACAGCTGCTGGTCGGGCTGCTCGACAACCCGCAACAGCGCCTGTGCGAGCTGCCGATGCTGAGCAGCAGCGAGCAGCAGCAACTGCTGGGCCAGTTGCAGGGCGACCCGCACTTGGGCCTCGGGCAGACCCTGCACGGGTTGTTCGCGGCCCAGGCCGCACGCACGCCGCAGGCCGGGGCATTGACCTTCGCCGGCCAGCACCTGAGCTATGCCGAGCTCGAGCAGCGCGCCAACCGCCTGGCCCGGGCCCTGCGCGAACGGGGTGTCGGGCCGCAGGTGCGGGTAGGCCTGGCGCTGCAGCGCTCGCTGGAAATGGTGGTTGGCCTGCTGGCCATCCTCAAGGCTGGCGGCGCCTATGTGCCACTGGACCCTGAATACCCGCTCGACCGCCTGCGCTACATGATCGAGGACAGCCGTATCGGCCTGCTGCTGAGCCAGCGCGAGCTGCTGCAAAGCCTGGGCGAATTGCCCGAAGGCGTGGCGCGCTGGAGCCTGGAAGACGACGCAGCCAGCCTGGCGACCTACAGCGCTGCGCCGCTGGACAACCTCAGCCTGCCGCAGCACCAGGCTTACCTGATCTACACCTCCGGCTCCACCGGCAAACCCAAGGGCGTGGTCGTCAGCCATGGCGAATTCGCCATGCACTGCCAAGCCGTGAGCGCCGCGTTCGGCATGCGCAGCGACGATTGCGAGCTGCATTTCTATTCGATCAACTTCGACGCCGCCAGCGAGCGCCTGTGGGTGCCACTGTTGTGCGGTGCGCGGGTGGTGTTGCGTGCCCAGGGGCAGTGGGGCGCGGAGGACATCTGCCAACTGGTGCGCGAGCAGCAGGTGAGCATCCTTGGCTTTACCCCAAGCTACGGGAGCCAACTGGCGCAATACCTGGGCGGCCAGGGCGAGCAACTGCCGGTTCGCCTGGTGATCACCGGTGGCGAGGCGCTGACCGGTGAGCACCTGCAGCGTATTCGCCAGGCATTCGCGCCCCAGCAGTTCTTCAATGCCTATGGGCCGACCGAGACCGTGGTCATGCCGCTGGCCTGCCTGGCCCCAGAGGTGCTGCCCGCAGCGCTGGGCAGTGTGCCGATCGGCCAGGTCATCGGCAGCCGCACGGCCTACATCCTCGACGAAGACCTGGCGCTGTTGCCGCAAGGGGGTATCGGTGAGCTGTATGTCGGCGGCGCCGGCCTGGCCCAGGGCTACCACGATCGCCCGGGCCTGAGCGCCGAGCGCTTCGTTGCCGACCCGTTCGGCAGCGCAGGTGGGCGCCTGTACCGCACCGGTGACTTGGTACGCCTGGGCGCCGATGGCCTGGTCGAGTATGTTGGCCGCGCCGACCAGCAAGTGAAAATTCGCGGTTTCCGCATCGAACTGGGCGAGATCGAAAGCCGTCTGCAGGCACACGCCGATGTCGACGAGGCAGTGGTACTGGCCCTCGACCTGCCAGGCGGCAAGCAACTGGTGGGCTACCTGGTGTGCCAGCAGGCCGCAGCCGACAACGAGGCGCAGCACCGCCTGCGCGAAGCCGTGAAGGCCGAGCTCCGCCAGCACTTGCCAGACTACATGGTGCCTGCGCACCTGGTGCTGCTTGACAGCCTGCCGCTGATGGGCAACGGCAAGCTCGACCGCCGCGCCCTGCCGCTGCCGGACCTTGAGCAAGCCCGCCAGCACTACCAGGCCCCTGGCGATGACGTGCAAGCTCGGCTGGCGCAGATCTGGGGCGAGGTGCTCAACGTCGCCCGGGTGGGGGTGCAGGACAACTTCTTCGAACTGGGCGGCGATTCGATCCTGTCGATCCAGGTGGTCAGCCGGGCGCGGCAGGCCGGGCTGCAGTTCACGCCACGCGACCTGTTCCAGCACCAGACCATCCAGGCGCTGGCCGCTGTGGCAAGGCAGAGCGAAGCGCACAGCAGCATCGACCAGGGGCTGCGCGAGGGCCAGGTTGGCCTGACGCCGATCCAGCACTGGTTCTTCGACAGCGAGGTGCCGCAGCCACAGCATTGGAACCAGGCGCTGCTGCTGGCGCTGCGCCAGCCGCTGGATAAAGCCACGCTGGAGCAGGCGCTGGCCGCGCTGGTGCAGCACCACGACAGCCTGCGCCTGCGTTTCAGTGCCGCCGCGGGCCGTTGGCAGGCTGCCTACACCCAGCCGGCTGAGGATCAGCTGTTGTGGGCTGCCACCGTCGCCGATTTTGCCGATTGCCAGGCGCTGTACAGCGATGTGCAGCGCAGCCTCGACCTGCAGCATGGCCCGCTGCTGCGCGGCCTGCTGGTGACGGACGGCCAGGGCCACCAGCGCCTGCTGCTGGCGATTCACCACCTGCTGGTCGATGGTGTGTCCTGGCGTGTGCTGCTGGAAGACTTGCAGGCGCTGTACCGTGGCCAGCCACTGCCCGCCAAGACCCATGCCATGGGCGACTGGGCCGCGCGCCTGGCCAGCTATGCCGGCAGCGATTCGTTGCGTGACGAGCTGGGCTGGTGGCAAAGCCAACTGGGGGGTGCCCGCCGTGAGCTGCCCTGCGATCACCCGCAGGGCGGTAACCTGCACCGCCACGCGCTAACCCTGGCGACCGGCCTGAACGCCGAGCAGACCCGGCAGTTGCTGCAACAGGCCCCGGCTGCCTACCACACGCAGGTCAACGACCTGCTGCTGACCGCGCTGGCGCGGGCCATGTGCCGCTGGAGTGGGGACGACAGCGTGCTGGTGCAGCTGGAAGGCCATGGCCGCGATGGGCTGTTCGAGGATATGGACCTGACCCGCAGCGTGGGCTGGTTCACCAATGCCTACCCGTTGAGCCTGCGCCCGGTGCCCGGTGAGGATGACGCCGCGCGGGCAGGCTCGATCAAACGCATCAAGGAGCAGCTGCGCCAGGTGCCGCACAAAGGCCTGGGTTACGGCGTGCTGCGCTACCTGGCAGACGACGCCGGGCGCGAGCAGATGGCGGCGTTGCCGCAGGCACGCATTACCTTCAATTACCTGGGCCAGTTCGACCAGCAGTTCGACAGCGCGGCGCTGTTCCAGCCGCTGGATGCCCCGGCCGGCCTGGCCCACGACCCCGACGCGCCGCTGCCCAACTGGCTGAGTGTCGATGGCCAGGTGTATGGCGGCGCCCTGCAGCTGCGCTGGACCTTCAGCGCCGAACGCTACGACAGGCAGACCATTGCCGCGCTGGCCGAAGCCTACCGCCTGGAACTGCTGGCATTGGTGGAGCATTGCCTGGCCGAGGGCAATGGTAGTTTCACCCCTTCGGATTTCCCGCTGGCGCACCTGACGCAAGCGCAGATCGATGCACTGCCGGTGCCGGCAGCGCAGATCGAGGACGTGTACCCGCTGAGCCCGATGCAGGAGGGCATGCTGCTGCATACCCTGCTGGAGCCGGGCACCGGCCTGTACTACATGCAGGACCGCTACCGCATCAACAGTGCGCTGGACCCCGATCGCTTCGCCCAGGCCTGGCAGGTCGTGGTGGCGCGCCACGAAGCACTGCGCGCCTCGTTCAGCTGGAACAGCGGTGAGGCGATGTTGCAGATCATTCACAAGCCGGGCGGCCTGGCCGTCGACTACCAAGACTGGCGCGGGCTTGCCGAGGCTGCGCAGGAGCAACGCCTGCAAGCCTTGCACAAGCAGGAGCGCGAAGCGGGCTTCGCCTTGCTCAGCGAGGCACCGTTCCACCTGCGCCTGGTGCGCGTGGCAGACGAGCGCTACTGGTTCATGATGAGCAACCACCACATCCTGATCGATGCCTGGTGCCGCTCGCTGTTGATGAACGACTTCTTCGAGGTTTACCAGGCACTTGGCGAGGGCCGCCAGGCGCAGTTGCCGGTGCCGCCGCGTTACCGCGACTACATTGGCTGGCTGCAACGCCAGGGGCTGGACGATGCGCGGGCCTGGTGGCAGGCCAACCTGGCCGGGTTCGAGCGCGCCACGGCGCTGCCCAGTGACCGCCCATTGCGCCATGACCATGCCGGCAGCGGCATGGTCGTGGGCGACTGCCATACCCGCTTGCAGGTGAGCGAGGGCGTGCGCCTGCGCGAACTGGCGCAGGCGCACCAGCTGACCGTCAACACCTTTGCCCAGGCGGCCTGGGCGCTGCTGCTGGCGCGTTACAGTGGCGAGCGTGACGTGGCCTTTGGCGTGACCGTGGCCGGCCGCCCGGTCAGCATGCCGCAGATGCAGCGCACCGTGGGCCTGTTCATCAACAGCGTCGCTTTGCGCGTGCGCCTGCCGCTGGCCGGGGAGCGTTGCAGCGTGCGCCAGTGGTTGCACAGCCTGCTGCAAAGCAACATGGAGCTGCGCGAGTACGAGTACCTGCCCTTGGTGGCGATCCAGGAGTGCAGCCAACTGCCCAAGGGCCAGTCGCTGTTCGACAGCTTGTTCGTGTTCGAGAACGCCCCGGTGGAAACCGCCGTGCTCGACCATGCGCAGCACCTGAACGCCAGCTCCGACTCGGGCCGTACCCACACCAACTTCCCGCTCACGGCGGTGTGCTACCCCGGCGATGACCTGGGCCTGCACC
>NZ_BCBD01000078.1:0-26751 GCF_001320345.1 Pseudomonas sp. NBRC 111127
ATTTGCGCACTGCGTCGGGCTTGCCCGGTGGCCAGGTACGAGGCCTCCAGGCCCAGGGTGTCGTACTTGTTCTCGGCGATGTTCTCTTCCGCCGTGGCGGCTTCATAGGCGGTTTGGGCCGCACGGGTCAGCACGTCCAGGTCATGTTCCAGGGTGGCGACGATCTGTGCCAGCAGGTGGGGCTTGCGCGTGGTCAATAACAGAACTCCAGCACGTTGGCCTGGCTTTTGTCGGTAGGTGCAGTGCGATTCTGTTGCAGCCAGAACTGGCACTTGGGGCTGTTCAGGTTGCGCGGGTTGCCCTGCGCAGCCTCAGTGGCCTGTTGTTGTTCCTGTTGCTGCAGCATGTGCTTGTAGCGCTCGAACATTTCAGCTTGCGCGTCGGCCGGTTGCACCGGTGCCGGTGCCACGGCCGGGGCCGCGGCTTGTTGCTCGGGCGGGAGCGGCCACAGTTGCTGCGCCAGCCACAGGCTAAGGGCAATCGCCATTGCGCCAAGCCATAGGCCCAAAGCCACGCACAGTATCAACTGCAACGGCTTCAGGGTGATGGTCAATTCACGGCGGCGGGGCATGGCGGCCTCCTTGGCAAAGTGGGCGGGGTGCATTGTCGCATGCTGTCGGGCAGAATCCGCGTTTTTACGCAAGTTAAAGGGAACGGCGCATGAAAGCCACCTGGGACATCTTCTGCAGCGTGGTCGACAACTACGGCGATATTGGCGTGACCTGGCGCCTGGCCCGGCAGTTGGTGGCCGAGCATGGCCTGGCGGTGCGCCTGTGGGTGGATGATCTCAACGCCTTCACGCCCATGTGCCCCGGCGCCGACGCCAACGCGGCGCAGCAGTGGCAGCAGGGCGTGGACGTACGCCAGTGGCCGGCGGCCTGGTTGCCGGTAGCGCCTGCCGATGTGGTGATCGGTGCCTTCGCCTGCCAGTTGCCAGCGGCTTATGTCGAGGCCATGCGGGTCTGCCCCCGGCCACCCCTGTGGTTGAACCTTGAATACCTCAGTGCCGAGGATTGGGTAGCGGGTTGCCATGGTCTGCCGTCGCCGCAGGCAAATGGCTTGCGCAAAGTGTTCTTCTTCCCCGGCTTCACCGAAAACACCGGTGGCCTGCTGCGCGAGGCTGAGCTGCTGGCCCGGCGCGACGCGTTGCAACAGTCGGCTGCTGCCCGGCAGGCGTTCCTGCAGGGGTTGGCTGTAAGCCCAGCGCCCGGGGCGCTGCTGATCAGCCTGTTCGCCTATGAAAACCCGCAACTGGGCAACTGGCTCGATGCCTTGGCTGCCGGTGACCAAGCCTGCCACCTGCTGGTGCCGCAAGGCCGTGTGGTCGCCGGCCTCAGCCACTGGCTTGGCGAAGCGCCGTTGCAGGCCGGGCAGGTGCGCAGGCGTGGTGCGCTGACCGTGCAGGTGT
Source organism: Pseudomonas sp. NBRC 111127 (assembly GCF_001320345.1). Classification (NCBI taxonomy): domain Bacteria; kingdom Pseudomonadati; phylum Pseudomonadota; class Gammaproteobacteria; order Pseudomonadales; family Pseudomonadaceae; genus Pseudomonas; species Pseudomonas sp. NBRC 111127. The sequence goes on from NZ_BCBD01000078.1 coordinate 1,409, forward strand.
TGCCGTTCGTGAGCCAGGATGATTTCGACCGGCTGCTGTGGTGCTGCGACTTCAATGCGGTGCGGGGCGAGGATTCGTTCGTGCGGGCGCAGTGGGCCGGGCAGCCCATGCTGTGGCACATCTACGTGCAGGACGAGAATGCACACTGGGAAAAGCTCGAAGCGTTCCTGGCGCATTATCGACGCGGTTTGTCAGCCGATGCCGGCGCCGCGTTGCTGGGCCTGTGGCGGGCCTGGAACATGGACCAGGACATGGGCCAGGCCTGGCAGGCAGCCCGCCGGCATTGGCCGGAACTGCAGCAGCACGCCCGGTGCTGGGCGGCGCAACAGGCCGCTCAGCCGGACCTTGCCACGGCGCTAGTACACTTTTATGGAAATTCGCTATGATATGCGGCCTCGATTTTTATAAATCCATCCAGATTCGGATACTTCGTAATGAAAACTGGTAAAGAACTGAAACCCGGTACCGTGCTGCGCATCGACAACGACCCGTGGCTGGTTCAAAAAGCTGAGTTCACCAAGTCGGGCCGTAACAGCGCGATCATGAAAACCAAGCTGAAGAACCTGCTGACCGGCTACAAGACCGAAACCGTATACGGTGCAGACGACAAGCTGGACGACGTGATCCTGGACCGCAAAGAAGCGACCCTGTCGTTCATCAACGGTGACGAGTACACCTTCATGGACACCAGCGACTACACCATGTACGAGCTGAACGCCGAAGACATCGAAGCTGTTCTGCCTTACATCGAAGAAGGCATGGAAGACGTCTGCGAAGCCGTGTTCTTCGAAGGCCGCCTGGTATCGGTTGAACTGCCGACCACCATCAGCCGTCAGGTTGTCTACACCGAGAACGCTGCGCGCGGCGACACCTCGGGCAAGGTCATGAAGCCTGCCAAGCTGAAGAACGGTACCGAGATTTCGGTTGCTGACTTCATCCAGATCGACGAGTGGATCGACATCGACACCCGCGACAACAGCTTCAAGGGCCGTTCCAAGAAGTAATGCTTCTTGTGAAAGGCAAAAACCCGGCTTCGGCCGGGTTTTTTTGTGTCTGCCAATTGTGCATCACTGCACCTGCAGGGCAGGTTTAGACGGCTACGTGCAGCCGCACATCAACATTACCGCGGGTGGCGTTGGAGTACGGGCACACCTTGTGCGCCTTTTCCACCAGCGCTTCGGCGTCGGCCTGGGCCAGGCCGGGCAGGCTGATGTGCAGATCGATGTCCAGGCCGAAACCGCCCGGAATCTGGCCAATCCCCACCTTGGCGGTGATCGAAGCATCGGCCGGCAAGGCTTTTTTCTCTTGCCCTGCCACGAACTTCAAGGCGCCGATGAAGCACGCCGAGTAGCCGGCGGCAAACATCTGCTCAGGGTTGGTGCCGTCACCGCCAGCCCCACCCAGCTCTTTCGGGGTGCTCAGCTTGACGTCCAGCTTGCCGTCGCTGGAACGGGATTTACCGTCGCGCCCACCGGTGGAGGTAGCTTCTGCGATGTACAGCGGAGTGACCTTTTGCATCTTGAGCCTCGCTAATGTGCTGTGCGCTCCCGTTGGCGGGAGGACGCGGGTTGGTGTGGAATTTAAATTAGCGCGCAATTAGTTAGCGCGCAAGATAAATATTCACCGCTCAGCCGAACGGCCATTGCCCAGCATAGCCGCTAAAGGTTTTTCTGCAGGTTCTCGCGCAGGTCCAGCAACTCGGCCTGCAACTGCTGCAACTGCTCAAGGCTGCGACCGCTGGCCTTGAGGATGCACTGCGGCACTTCCTTTGCCCGCTGCTGCAGGGCGCGGCCTTTGTCGGTGAGTTGCACCAGTACCACCCGTTCGTCCTCGCGGCTGCGGTTGCGCTGTAACAGGCCTTCGCTTTCCAGGCGCTTGAGCAGCGGGGTCAGCGAGCCCGGGTCGGTCAGCAGGTGCTGGCTGATTTCACCCACGGTCAGGCCGTCATGCTCCCACAGCACGAGCATGGCCAGGTATTGCGGGTAGGTCAGGCCCAGGGCCTGCAGCAGCGGTTTGTAGACCTTGGTCATCAGCAACGAGGTGGAATGCAGGGCGAAACAGACCTGGTTGTCCAGCAGCAGCTCGTCACAGGGAGCTTGGGTGTCGGCGTTCATGCACGTCCTTGAAGGTAATCAATGGGAAATCCTGGCACGTTGAGCGTCACTGCACGCATCACTCGCGCAGTCCGCTGCGCAGGGCCAGGTCCCAGGGTGGAATCGGACTGAAGCGGCTCTTGAGAAATTCGAGCAGCAAACGGCTGCGAGAGTTCGTTTCATGTTCCAGGCGTAGCGCGTAAATGCCGCTGCTTTCAGCCTGGGGCAGGCCTGCGTCACAAAACAGTGGCACCAGTTCGCCGCGCAGCAGGTACTCGCTGATCAGCCAGGTGGGCAGGTGGGCGATGCCCAGCCCCGCCAGCGCGCCGAACAACAGGGTTTCGGCGTTGTTGGCCGCCATGCGCATGCGGGCCGGGCGGTACAGGCGGGTTTGCCCCGCTACCTCGAAACGCCACGCATACGGCGGTGCCAGGCCGTCCCAGTCCAGGCCGTCATGGCCGGGCAGTTCGCTGGGGCAGTCGGGGATGCCGCGGCTGGCCAAGTAGTTGGGGCTGGCGCAGGCGATGCGCACCATGTAGGCCAGTGGCGTGGCGACCAGGCGGGTATCGGCCAACGGGCCGGCACGCAACACCAGGTCCACTTCGCCCAGGTGGCTGCCATGCAGGTCGACAAAGCTGTCGATCAGGCGCAGCTGCACGTCCAGGCCCGGGTAGGCCAGCAGGAAGTCGGCAATGGCCGGGGCCAGGTGGCGGCGGCCGAACGCGGCGGGGGCGTCGATGCGGATCAGCCCTTCCGGTGCATTGCTCAGCGACACCGCCTCGGCACGGGCCAGGCGCAGTTCCTCGATGATGCGCCTGGCACGCTCGGCAAAGGCGTGGCCCGCCGGGGTGGCGCGCACGGCATGGGTGCTGCGGGTAAACAGGCGGCTGCCCACGGCGGCTTCGAGGGCGTCAATGCGCCGCGCCACCGCAGACGGGGTCAGCGGGTAGCGGCGGGCGGCGGCAGAAAAACTGCCGCTTTGCAGCACGTCCAGGAACAGGCTTAGCTGCTCAGTGAGGGTATCGGGGCTCATGGTTGCCTTGCTTTTGCACAATACGCATAGCCATTGTGCGCTGCTGTGCGTTTCCCCGCCAGCGCACACTGGTTAGCATGCCGCTATCAACTTTGCTGGCGAACGAGGCCCTGATGATCGAGTGGTTGCTGTATATCGTGCTGGGCGCTGCCCTGGGCACCATGGGGGGCCTGTTCGGCATAGGCGGTGGGCTGATCGCGATCCCGGCGCTGGGCGTGCTGTTCGGCCTGGATCAGCAACTGGCACAGGGTACTGCACTGGTCATGGTGGTGCCGAATGTGTTGCTGGCGTTGTGGCGTTATCACCAGCGCAACCGCATCGAGTTGCGCCACGCCGTGCCGCTGTCGGTGTGCAGTTTCGTGTTTGCCTGGCTGGGTTCGATCTGGGCCGTGGGGCTGGATGCGCATTCCATGCGCCTGGGCTTTGTCGGCTTTTTGGTGGCGCTGGCGGTGTGGAACGTGGCGCGGATGTTCATGAAAGTGGCGCCAGCCAGTGCCGAACTGCGTTATGCCTGGCCTTGGCTGGGGGTGCTGGGCAGCTTTGCCGGTACCATGGGCGGGTTGTTCGGGGTGGGTGGCGCCGTGGTAGCCACACCGATCCTGACCAGTGTGTTCGGCACCACCCAGGTGGTGGCCCAAGGGCTGTCGCTGGCATTGGCGGCGCCGAGCACCCTGGTGACTCTGGTGACCTATGGCGTGCATCACAGTGTTGACTGGGGGGTAGGGTTGCCGTTGGCGGTGGGCGGCCTGCTCAGTATCAGCTGGGGGGTGAAGCTGGCCCATGCGCTGCCAGAGAAGGTGCTACGGGCGATGTTCTGCGTGTTCCTGGTTGTGTGTGCGGTGATGCTCGGGTTCGAGCTTTGAGCGTTTGACCGCGCCGGTGGGGGCGAGCGCCGCGCAGGCGGCGCTTCGCGGCACCAGGCCGATGGGGTATGGCGCCGAGGGTTAGCGCCGCACTTGCTTCAGTGTTTCGGCAATCAGGAACGCCAGCTCCAGCGACTGGTCGGCATTCATCCGTGGGTCGCAGTGGGTGTGATACCGGTCTGACAGGGCATCTTCGGTGATTGGCCGTGCGCCACCGATGCACTCGGTCACGTTCTGCCCGGTCATCTCGATATGAATGCCGCCGGCATGACTGCCTTCGGCCTGGTGCACCTGGAAGAACTGCTTCACCTCGTCGAGAATCTGCGCAAAATCCCGGGTCTTGTAGCCACTGCTGGCCTTGATGGTATTGCCGTGCATGGGGTCGGAGCTCCACAGCACCTTGCGCCCCTCGCGCTCTACGCAGCGGATCAGCCCTGGCAGGTGGTCGCCGACCTTGCCCGCGCCCATGCGTACGATCAGGTTCAGGCGCCCTGGGTCGTTGGCCGGGTTGAGGGTGTCGATCAGGCGGAGCAGTTCCTCGGGGTTCATGCTGGGGCCGACCTTGACCCCGATCGGGTTGTGCACCCCACGCAGGAACTCGACATGGGCGCCGTCCAGCTGGCGAGTGCGGTCGCCGATCCACAGCATGTGCGCCGAGCAGTCGTAGTAGTCGCCGGTCAGGCTGTCCTGGCGCACGAAGGCCTCTTCATAGTTCAGCAGCAGCGCTTCGTGGGCGGTGAAGAAGCTGGTTTCACGCAGCTGCGGCGCGCTGTCCAGGCCACAGGCACGCATGAACGCCAGGGTTTCGTCGATGCGGTTGGCCAACTGGTGGTACTTGTCGGCCAGCGCCGAGTTGGCGATGAAGTCCAGGTTCCACTTGTGCACCTGGTGCAGGTCGGCAAAACCGCCCTGGGCGAAGGCCCGCAGCAGGTTGAGGCTGGCGGTGGCTTGGTGGTAGGCCTGCAGCAGGCGCTCCGGGTCGGGGATGCGGCTCTTGGCGTCGAAGCCGATGCCGTTGACGATGTCGCCCCGGTAAGCGGGCAGGGTGACGGTGCCGATGGTTTCATCGCCCGCCGAGCGTGGCTTGGCGAACTGCCCGGCCATGCGCCCGACCTTGACCACCGGGCAGCCCGCGGCAAACGTCATGACGATGGCCATTTGCAGCAGCACCTTGAAGGTGTCGCGGATTTTTGCCGCTGAAAACTCGGCGAAGCTCTCGGCGCAGTCGCCGCCTTGCAGCAGGAACGCGCGGCCTTCGGTCACTTCGGCAAACTGCCGGCGCAGTTCGCGCGCTTCCCCGGCGAACACCAGCGGCGGGTAGCTGGCCAGGGTTTGTTCGACCTTCAGCAGGTGCGCGGCATCGGGATAGGTCGGTTGCTGCTGGATCGGCAGGGCGCGCCAGCTGTCGGGGCTCCACGGTTGGTTCATGTCAGGCTCGGTCTGGTCGGTTGTCGGCTGGCGGCCATGGTAACAGTTGGCGCTGCGCTTGTTGCATCGGGGGTGTTGGCGGACAATGCGGGTTTTTGTGCGGGCGGGTGCAGGCATGGCGACGGAACGGCAAGAGCGGCTACTGGCGCGGGTGGAAGATGCCTTTGGCGTCATCAGCGTGTACGAAGTGGACGACTACCGCTTTCTGGAATTCGGCGATGCCATCGAGCAAAGCTGCGTGTTCACTGCCGACCCCAGCTGGTTGGAGTACGACTACACCCGCGCCATGCTGGTCGGCGCGTTGTGCCATGAACAGCCGGAAAGCGCGCTGTTCCTGGGCCTTGGCGCGGGCACGCTGACCCAGGCCTGCATGAAGTTCCTGCCGCTGGACGATATCGAAGCCATCGAGCTGCGCCCGGACGTCCCGCGCCTGGCCATGCAGTACCTGGGCCTGGACGACGACCCGCGGCTGTACGTGCGCATTGGCGATGCGCTGGAGCTGCTGCCCAGCGCAGAAAAGGCCGACCTGTTGTTCGTTGACCTGTACACCGACCATGGGCCGGGGGTAGGGCACCTGGCGTGGAACTTCCTGGCGAGCTGCCAGCAGCAACTCAACCCGGGCGGCTGGCTGGTGATCAACCAGTGGGCCACCGATGATGGCAAGCCGCTGGGGGCAGCGTTGCTGCGCGGCTTGTACCACCGCCATTACTGGGAACTGCCGGTGAAGGAGGGCAATGTGATTCTGCTGGTGCCGGCGGATCTGGAGCAGACCCTGGACATGGAAGGCTTGCGGGCCCGGGCGCAGGCGCTGGCGCCACGGTTGGGCTACAGCCTCGAGGGTTTGATCCGCGAGATTCGGCCGGCTACCTGAATGGCAGGTGCGGCCGTAGCCGTGGCGATCCCTGTAGGAGCGGCCTTGTGTCGCGAAAGGGGCGCGCAGCGGCCCCACATTTTCAGCTTCGCAGCGGATATTGCCGGGGCCGCTCTGCCCCCTTTCGCGACACAAGGCCGCTCCTACGGGGATCGTGGCAGCGTCAGGGATCATCGTTTCAGCCCCTGAAAATATTCCTCACCTAACCGTACATTTCAGGTATAGTACGCGCCGGTCTTTTAGCGGACCTCAAAATCAGGTGGTGCAAATCCTCCGAGTCCAGCTTCGGCTGCACGTCCGCTAGGCGGACCTTCCCAAGTTTTCTTTTTCAATCGTTTTCGCAAATCCCCGCCGCCAAAGCTGCCTGGGTGACCTGACGGTCTTTCAAGGCATGTGCAGCTTTGGAGCATGGGTCTTTGCGGATGCACCTAGAGGCAGACCCATGACCCAGGAAACCGGCGGCTTCGCCGCTCTCGATCTCAACCCGAATATCGTTGCTGCCGTAGTGGCTACCGGCTATGAAGAGCCGTCCGCCATTCAGCAGCAATCTATCCCGATCATCCTCGCCGGTCATGACATGATCGGCCAGGCGCAGACTGGCACCGGCAAGACCGCTGCCTTCGCCCTGCCGATCCTCAACAAGATCGATGTGAGCAAGCGCGAACCGCAAGCCCTGATCCTGGCGCCAACCCGTGAGTTGGCGCTGCAAGTTGCTACCGCTTTCGAAACCTACGCCAAGCAGATGCCAGGCGTGAACGTGGTTGCTGTGTACGGTGGTGCCCCAATGGGCCCACAGCTGCGCGCCATCCGCAACGGCGCGCAAATCGTCGTCGCCACCCCGGGCCGTCTGTGCGACCACCTGCGTCGCGACGAAAAAGTCCTGTCGACCGTGCAGTACCTGGTACTGGACGAAGCCGACGAGATGCTCAAGCTGGGCTTCATGGACGACCTCGAAGTGATCTTCGACGCCATCCCTGCTACCCGCCAGACCGTGCTGTTCTCCGCCACCCTGCCGTCGTCGATCCGTTCGATCGCCGAACGCCACCTGCGCGAACCGAAGCACGTCAAAATTCAGAGCAAGACCCAGACCGTTACCGCGATCGATCAGGCCCACCTGATGGTCCACGCCGACCAGAAGATCCCGGCTGTACTGCGTCTGCTGGAAGTGGAAGAGTTCGATGCGCTGATCGCCTTCGTGCGCACCAAGCAAGCCACCCTGGACCTGGCCGCCGCGCTGGAAGCCAAGGGCTACAAGGCTGCTGCGCTGAACGGCGACATCGCCCAGAACCAGCGTGAGCGCGTGATCGACTCGCTCAAGGATGGCCGCCTGGACATCGTTGTCGCCACCGACGTGGCGGCCCGTGGCCTGGACGTACCGCGCATTACTCACGTATTCAACGTTGACATGCCGTACGACCCAGAGTCCTACGTGCACCGTATCGGTCGTACCGGCCGTGCCGGTCGCGAAGGCCGTGCGCTGCTGCTGGTCACGCCACGTGAGCGCCGCATGCTGCAGGTGATCGAGCGTGTAACCGGGCAGAAGGTTGCCGAAGCGCGCCTGCCGAACGCCCAGGCGGTGCTCGATGCGCGCATCAAGAAGCTGACCAACAGCCTGGCGCCACTGGTTGCCGAGGCTGAAGCCACCCATGGTGACCTGTTCGACCGCCTGACCAACGACCTGGGTTGCAGCGCCCGTGCCCTGGCCTCGGCCCTGCTGCGCAAGGCCACCAACGGCCAGGCGCTGGACCTGGCGGCGGTAGAGCGTGAGCAGCCGCTGGTGCCGAGCTTCGCCCCGCGTGGTGAGCGTACCGAACGCGGTGAGCGCAGCGAGCGCCCTGACCGCGGCGACCGCGAGCGTCGCGCGCCGCTGCCGTTGGCCGAAGGCCGCGTGCGTTGCCGTACCGCGCTGGGTGCCCGTGACGGCATCGCCGCTAAAAACCTGCTGGGCGCGATCCTCAACGAGGGTGGCCTGGCGCGTGACGCGATCGGTCGTATCCAGGTGCGCGACAGCTTCAGCCTGGTCGAGCTGCCGGAAGATGGCCTCGAGAAGCTGCTGTCCAAGCTCAAGGACACCCGCGTGGCCGGCAAGCAGCTGAAGCTGCGCCGCTACCGCGAGGATTGATCCTGGCGCAATGAAAAATCCCCGGCCTTGGCTGGGGATTTTTTTGCCTGTGCCATGGTGGGGTTGCGCGGCAGCCCCCGGCAATCGTCAGTCGAACCGGTAGATGTCCATCCCCAGCGCCCCCAAGGTAAAGCCTTGGTGCACAACGCCAAACTGCGCCCCCGCACCAAGGGCAAAAAACAGCGGCAACAAATGCTCATCGCTCGGGTGGTTGCGCACTGCAAACGGCGCCTGTTGCCGATAAGCCAGCAACCCCTCCCGGTCATCAGCCCGCAGTTTTTCCACTACCCAATCTCGAAACGCCAACGCCCACGGCTCGATCACGTCGGGCCCGGCATGCCAGTCCAGCTCGCCAAGGTTATGGGTAATGCTGCCCGAACCCACCAGCAGCACGCCCTCCTGGCGTAGCCCCGCCAGTGCCTGGCCAACCTTCACTTGCAGCGCCGGGCCCATCTGGGTGGGCAGCGAAACCTGCACCACCGGGATGCTCGCATCGGGGTACATCAACGACAACGGCACCCAGGCGCCATGGTCGAACGGCCGCTGCGGGTCGAGGCGCGCGGCCAGCCCGGTGCCCTGCAACAGCTCGCCGACCCGGCCGGCGAGGGCAGGGTCACCGGGCGCAGGGTACTGCACCGCATACAAGGCCGGTGGGAAGCCGTAGAAGTCATGCCAGGTTTCTGGGTGTGCGCCACCGGTGATCAGCAGCTCGCGGCTTTCCCAGTGCGCCGACACCACCACAATGGCTTGCGGCCGCGGCAGTGCGTTGGCGAGCCCTGCCAGCGCCGGGCCGCTGGCGCCGGGTTGCAGGGCAAGCATGGGGGAGCCGTGGGAAATGAACAGGCTGGGCAGCATGGCGGGGTCCTGAAGGTTAAGATGCACTCATCTTCGATCAACTAAAGATCGAAATCCAAACCAACTTTTACTGGCAAACCATCTAAAAATCGGGAGTGTTCATGGAGCCAGCGTTCTGGCAGCAACGGTGGGCCGACAACCAGATCGGCTTCCACCAGGCGCAGGTGAACCCGTATCTGCAGCGGTACTGGCCAACATTGCAGCAGGTGCCCGGTAGCCGCGTGCTGGTGCCCCTGTGCGGCAAAAGCCTCGATCTGGCCTGGTTGGCCGGGCAGGGGCATCGGGTGTTGGGCGTGGAGCTTTCGCGGCGGGCCGTGGAGGGTTTCTTCCGCGAGCATGGGCTTGAGGCCGAGGTGCGGCAGCGTGGCGACTTTGAAGTATGGCGCAGTGGCGACGTGGAGCTGTGGTGTGGGGACTTCTTTGCCCTGCAGGCAGAAGATGTCGGCGACTGCGCGGGCCTGTACGACCGCGCGGCGCTGATTGCCCTGCCGCCGCCCATGCGTGCGCGCTACGCGCAGGCCCTGTCGGCGTTGTTGCCAGCCGGGTGCCTTGGCTTGGTGGTGACGTTGGATTACGACCAGTCGCTGCTGGCCGGGCCGCCGTTCTCGGTGGCGGATCAGGAGCTGAGGCAGGGCTTTGCGGGCTGGCAGGTGGATGAACTGGAGCAGGCGCAGGTGCTCGGGGAAAGTCCGAAGTTTCTGCAGGCTGGGGCATCCAGCGTGTTGGAGCGGGTTTACCGGGTCTGCCGGCTCTAGCGCGGGTAAGCCTGCACAGGCAGGCACAAAAAAGGGCGACCGAAGTCGCCCTTGCTTACCTGGTGGATCAACCGCGACGGCGCAGGGCCTCGATACGGTCTTCCAGCGGCGGGTGGCTCATTAGCAAGCCTGCCAGGCCATGCTTGAGGCCGCCGTTGATGCCGAAGGCCTTGAGCGTGTCCGGCATGTGCACCGGCAGGCCTTGTTCCACCCGCAGGCGCTGCAGGGCGCCGATCATCGCCGAAGTGCCGGCCAGTTGTGCACCGGCTTCGTCGGCGCGGTATTCGCGGCGGCGCGAGAACCACATGACGATCATGCTGGCCAGGATGCCCAATACCAACTCGGCAACGATGGTTGCCACGTAGTAGGCGATGCCCTGGCCTTCTTCGTTCTTGAAGATGACCTTGTCGACGAAATTACCGATGATCCGGGCGAAGAACATCACGAAAGTGTTCACCACGCCCTGGACCAGCGCCAAGGTGACCATGTCGCCGTTGGCCACGTGGCCGATTTCGTGGGCCAGTACCGCACGCACTTCGTCGGGCGAGAAACGCTCCAGCAAGCCCTGGGACACCGCTACCAAGGCGTCGTTACGGTTCCAGCCGGTGGCGAAGGCGTTTGCCTCGTAGGCCGGGAAAATGCCCACTTCAGGCATTTTGATGCCCGCTTCCCGGGACAGCTCTTCGACCGTTTGCAACAGCCACTGCTCGTGGCGGGTGCGCGGCTGGGTGATGATCTGGGTGCCGGTGGTCATCTTCGCCATCCACTTGGAGATGAACAGCGAGACGAGGGAGCCGGCGAAGCCGAACACGGCGCAGAACACCAGCAGGCTGCTGAGGTTCAGGTCGACCCCGTTGGCGGCCATGAACCCGTTGAAACCGAACAGGCTCAGGGTAATGCTTGCAACCAGCACCACCGCGAGGTTGGTGGCTACAAACAACAGAATGCGCATCATGGTTGTTACGTTCTCCTGACGGATGAATTGTCGCTTACTGCGGGGTATATAAGGGGCCTGGGGTGCCGTTTCAATCGGGGGACTATTTCAAACTGTGTACGGCGGAGTATGGCAGAGGATGACGCGTGGGCAGTGGGATAGAGCGTTGCAGGATGTAAGAAACAGGTGGCGCAGATAACCGGGCTGCTTTGCAGCCCATCGCCGGCAAGCCAGCTCCCACAGGGACCTCACAAAATTCAGGCCTGTGATAACCCTGTGGCTGGCTCCCATAAGCACACCCCAATCCTCAGGCCTGTGGTGATCCTGTGGGAGCTGGCTTGCCGGCGATGAGGCCGTTACTTACTGCGAGTAAGTGCGCAGGAAATTGCCGATCCGGCCAATCGCCGCTTCCAGGTCATCGACCCGCGGCAAGGTCACCACGCGGAAGTGGTCCGGCCACGGCCAGTTGAACGCGGTACCCTGAACGATCAGCAGCTTCTCCGACAGCAGCAGGTCAAGGGCGAACTTCTCGTCATTGAGGATCGGGCACACCTTCGGGTCGATCCGCGGGAACGCATACAGCGCACCCATCGGCTTCACGCAGCTTACCCCAGGGATGTCATTCAGCAGTTCATAGGTGCGGTTGCGCTGCTCCAGCAGGCGCCCGGGTGGCAGCACCAGGTCATTGATGCTCTGGTAACCGCCCAGCGCGGTCTGGATGGCATGCTGCGCCGGCACGTTGGCACACAGGCGCATGTTGGCCAGCATGTCGATGCCCTCGATGTAGCTTTGCGCATGGTGCTTGGGCCCGGAAATGATCAGCCAGCCAGAGCGGAAGCCCGCCACCCGGTACGACTTGGACAGGCCGTTGAAGGTCAGGCACAGCAGGTCCGGCGCCAGCGAGGCGGTGCTGATGTGCACGGCTTCGTCGTACAGGATCTTGTCGTAGATCTCGTCGGAGAACACCACCAGGTTGTGCTGGCGGGCCAGCGCCAGCATGCCCAGCAGCAACTCCCTGGAATACACCGCGCCGGTCGGGTTGTTCGGGTTGATGATCACCAGGGCCTTGGTGTTCGGGGTGATCTTGGCCTTGATGTCCTCCAGGTCGGGGAACCAGTTGGCCTGCTCGTCGCACAGGTAGTGCACCGGCTTGCCGCCGGCCAGGCTCACGGCAGCGGTCCACAGTGGGTAATCGGGTGCCGGGATCAGCACCTCGTCACCGTTGTTGAGCAACGCCTGCATCGACATCACGATCAGCTCGGAGACACCGTTGCCGAGGTAGATATCCTCGATGGTGACGCCTTCGATCTCTTTCTGCTGGCAGTACTGCATCACCGCCTTGCGTGCACTGAACAGGCCCTTGGAGTCGCTGTAGCCCTGCGCGGTGGGCAGGTTGCGGATCACATCCTGGAGAATTTCGTCGGGCGCCTCGAAGCCGAAGGGCGCTGGGTTGCCGATGTTCAGCTTGAGGATGCGGTGGCCTTCCTCTTCCAGGCGCTTGGCGTGCTTGAGCACTGGGCCGCGAATGTCATAGCAGACATTGGCGAGCTTGTTCGATTTGCTGAACTGCATGATGGGATCCCGATTGAGAATACGCGCTACGCCCCGCCGAAAGGTTTGAAAGGGCAGGAAGCGGGTGACAGACTGAACGCCTGGCACACGAAGCCACCTAATATACGTGCCGCCCGCGCCCTGGAAAAGACGGCGTGGGGTGAAATTCAGCCTGCCGAGGTTCCTGCATGAAAAAGATCGAGAAAACCCTGGAAGAATGGCGGTCGATGCTCGACCCCGAGCAGTACCAGGTTTGCCGCCTGAAGGGCACCGAACGGCCGTTCAGCGGCAAGTACAACAGCGAGCGCCGCGACGGCATTTACCATTGCATCTGCTGCAGCCTGCCGTTGTTCGACGCCCAGACCAAGTTCGATTCCGGCTGTGGCTGGCCGAGCTTCTACGCGCCGATCGAAGACAGCGCGATGATCGAGATCCGCGACACCTCCCATGGCATGATCCGTACCGAAGTCACCTGTGCCCGCTGCGATGCGCACCTGGGCCACGTGTTCCCCGACGGCCCGCCACCGACTGGCCTGCGCTACTGCATCAACTCGGTGTGCATCGACTTGCGCCCGCGCGACTGACCGGAGCCCGACCATGGCTGGATCGATACTGGACATTCCCTGCGTGACCCTGGGCGGCGAGCACAAGACCCTTGGCGACTACCCCGGCAAGGCGTTGCTGGTGGTCAATACCGCCAGCCAGTGCGGCTTTACCCCCCAGTACAAGGGGCTGGAGCAACTGTGGCAGGCCTACCGCGGGCGTGGCCTGGTAGTGCTGGGCTTTCCGTGCAACCAGTTCGGCCAGCAGGAGCCGGGCGAGGCGCGGGAAATTGCGCAGTTCTGCGAACGCAATTTCGGCGTGAGCTTCCCGCTGTTCCGCAAGGTGGACGTCAACGGCCCCGGCACCCACCCGTTGTATGTCGAACTGAAACAGCGTGCCCCGGGCTTGCTTGGCTCGCAGAAGGTCAAGTGGAACTTCACCAAGTTCCTGCTCGACCCGGCCAGTGGCCAGGTCACGCGTTACGCGCCTTTCACCAAGCCGCAGGCACTGGAAGCGGACATCGAGCGCCTGCTCAGCCGCTGAGCGGCACCCAGTGGTCGACCAGCGCCAGCAGCTCTTCGCGGCGGAACGGTTTGGCCAGGTAGTCGTTCATGCCCGCGGCCCGGCAGCGCTCGCGCTCTTCGGGCATGGCGTTGGCGGTGAGGGCGACGATGGGCAGGTGCGGCCAGCGGCCGCTCTGGCGAATGCGCCGGCTGGCCTCGTAGCCGTCCATCACCGGCATGTTGCAGTCCATCAGCACCAGGTCGAAGGGTTGCCGTTCCAGCGCCGCCAGGGCCTCAGCGCCCTGGGTTGCCAGTTCGACCTGGCAACCGAGCTTGGCCAGCATCCCCTTGGCCACCAGCTGGTTCACCGGGTTGTCTTCTACCAACAAGATGCGCGCGCGGCCTTCGCCCTGGGTCACGGGCGGCGTGGCCAGCGGGTGTTCCGGCTCATAGCCTTGCAAGGTTCGGCGCAAGGTCTGGTACAAGGCGTTGCGCGCCAGCGGGCGGGCCAGCTGGTGCAGCGGTGCCAAAGCCAGCGACTGCTCTTGGGAAAGGAAGTTGCCGTAGGCGGTAACCAGCAGTATCGGCGCTTGCAGGGCCGGGCGCAGTTCGAATAGATGGTCCACGTCATCGGTGATCAACAGGTCGAACGCGGTGGCCTGCAGGGCCATGCGGCTGTCGTGCCGCTGGTAGCTCAAGCCCCAGGCGGGCAACACGCGCTGCAGGAGCTCGTGCAGCCCGCTGCCCGCCGCACTGAGGGCGGCCACGCGGCCTTGCAGGGGCTGTGGCGGGATGGCTTCAGTGTGCGCAGCCAGCGGCAGCTCGGCGGTGAAGCAACTGCCAAAGCCCGCTTCGGAGCTTATCTGCAGGTGCCCCTGCATGGCTTTGCACAGGTTGCGGGTCAGGGCCAGGCCCAGGCCGGTGCCGCCGTACTGGCGGGTGATGCCGGCGCCGGCCTGGGTGAAGGGCTGGAAGATGCGCACCTGGGCCTCTTCAGGGATGCCGATGCCCGTGTCACGCACTTGCAGGCGCACGCCGCCGGCAATGCGCTCAAGGCGCATATCGACGCGGCCGAAGCGGGTGAACTTCAAGGCATTGGACAGCAGGTTGCTGACGATCTGCCGCACCCGCGTGGGGTCGCCCAGCACGCTGCTGGGGAAGTCGCCGGCGATCAGGCAGGTCAGCTCCACGCTCTGTGCGGTGTTCTGCGACAGCAGGTTGGCGGTGTCTTCGACCATCGAGCCCATGTCGAAGGCAATGCGCTCCAGTTCCAGCTGGCCGGCGTCGAACTTGGACAGGTCGAGAATATCGTTCAGCAGTTCGACCAGTACCTTGCCCGAGTCGTGGGCAATCGCCAGCTGCTGGCGTTGCTCGCTGGGCAACGGGTTATCCAGCGCCAGGGCGATCATGCCGAGCATGCCGTTGAGCGGGGTGCGGATTTCGTGGCTCATGTTGGCAAGGAAGGCGGCGCGGGCCTGGGCCATGTCCAGCGCCCGCCGGCGGGCCTGTTCCAGCTCCTGGTTGGTCAGGCTCAGGCTGCTGTTGCTGGCCTTCAGCTCGTTGGTGCGTGCCGAGACGATGTCTTCCAGCTCGTTGAGGTACTGGGTCAGGCGGTTTTCCGCGGTGCGCCGCTGCTCGATTTCGGTGGCCATGCTGACGAACTGCTGGTTGGCGACTTTCACCAGCACGCCGATTTCATCAAGTTCGTGGCCGTGCGGGCATTCCAGGCGGGTTTGCCGGGGTTTGCGCGGGTCGCTGCCGCTGAGCGCACTGATCACGGTGACCAGTGGCTTGGTCAGCATCAGGTAGAACAGTGCCAGCAGCAGGCCTGTCAGCACCAGGCTGCGGGCAAAACCGTTGAGCAGGGTAATGCCGGCACGGTCGAGAAAACGGCTGCCGAAGGCGAAGGTGTCGACGTCCAGGTACAGGGTGCCAAGGTATTCCTCGGGCATATGGGTAAGGTACAGGCTTTCACTCAACTGGCGCTGTTCGCCGAACAGGAAGTCGCTCAGCGGCCGCAGACGGTCTTGCAGGCGTGGGCGCTCGACATCGGCCAAAACCGTCTGGTTGTTGTCGATCAGCCGTGCGCGGATCACCGCCGGCGACTGCAGCAGGCCGCGGGTCAGTTCCAGGGCCAGTTCCGAGTCGATGTTATAGGCGATACGCGAGGCCGGGTTGTGGCTGATTTGCAGCAACGCCCGCACTTCACGGTTGATGGATGCGTCTACGCTGGCATAATCGATGCCGATCTGGATGAGACTGAGCAATGTTCCCAGGATGAAGCCGACCAGGACTGTCAACCGGGCTTGCTTGTATGACAGGCGATTGGTGAACTTGATATCCATGAGTTCCGAGCTGGTTTCCCATTCCTTGCGCTGCGCAAGCATAGCCGATCATCCCCGGCTGCTGGTGGGTCTGTCTGTTCATTTCAGTTGATCGCCAAGCGGGGGCCGCTTTGCGCCCCTTCGCGAGCCCCCAGGCCTAACACAATCCCTGTAGGAGCGGGCAAGCCCGCGAAGGGGCGCGCAGCGGCCCCAAAAAAACTGAAATTGCTAGGAGTCGTCATGGACGCTCGCTTGATCGCTTTCCTGGACCGCGCCGAATCGGTACTGGCGCGGCTCGAACCCCTGCTGCCGGCCCCGCGCCCGCACATCGACTGGGCCACCACCCTGGCTGCCCGCTGGCAGCGCGATGGCCGCAGCGGCTACCTGCTGCCGCTGGAAGTCAGCCTGGACATCCGCCTGACCGACCTGATTGGCGTCGACAAACAGCGTGACCAGCTGGGCCGCAACACCCACCAGTTCATCAACGGCCTGCCGGCCAACCATGCGCTGCTGTGGGGCTCACGCGGCACCGGCAAGTCGTCGCTGGTGCGTGCGCTGCTGGCCGAGCACGCCAGCGCCGGTTTGCGCCTGATCGAAATCGAACGCGACCACCTGGCCGACCTGCCGCGCGTGGTCGAGCAACTGCAGAAGCTGCCGCAGCGCTTCATCCTGTTCTGCGACGACTTGTCGTTCGAGGCCGGGGAGGGCGACTACCGGGTGCTCAAGAGCGTGCTCGATGGCTCGTTGGAGCAGGCACCAGACAATGTCCTGCTGTACGCCACTTCCAACCGCCGCCACCTGGTGCCGGAAAAGGAGAGCGACAACGAAAACTGGAAAAGGGTCGACGGCGAGCTGCACCCCAGTGAAGCGGTGGAGGACAAGATCGCGCTGTCCGACCGCTTTGGCCTGTGGCTGTCGTTCTACCCGTTCACCCAGGCGCACTTCCTTGACGTGGTCGAGCACTGGATCGGCCAGCTGGCGGCCCCGGCCGGCCTGGCCTGGCAGCGTGACGAAGCGCTGGAAATTCTCGCCGTGCGCTGGGCTACCGGCCGCGGTAACCGTAATGGCCGTTGTGCCTATCAGTTCGCTCGCTACTGGGTCGGGCTGCAATTGCTGGAGCAAAAGTAAATGATCGACCTCAATGCCAGTGGCGCCGGCCTCGACGGCTACCACCTGCTGGCGGCGCAAGTGCAGGCGCTGTTTGCCGACGAACGTGATTTCATCGCCAATGCCGCGCAGTTTTCGGCATTTCTTTACCACCAGGTAGGCGACCTGAACTGGGCGGGCTTCTACCTCAACCGTAACGGGCAACTGGTGCTGGGCCCGTTCCAGGGCCAGGTGGCGTGCGTGCGCATTCCGTTCGGCAAAGGCGTGTGCGGCGCGGCGGCTGCCACCGGCAAGACCCAGCGGGTCGAGGACGTGCATGCGTTCCCGGGGCACATTGCCTGCGACAGTGCGTCGAACAGCGAGCTGGTGATACCGCTGGTGAAGGAGGGCAGGCTAATTGGTGTGCTGGACCTGGACAGCCCGAAGCTGGCGCGATTCAGCGAGGCGGACCAGGTGGGACTGGAGCGCCTGGCGGCGATCTTCCTGGAGCTGACTGACTGCTGATTGTTGTGTTGCCTGGGCTGGCCCTATCGCCGGCAAGCCAGCTCCCACAAGGTAACCGCAGGCTCGAAGACCTGTGCAGTAACCTGTGGGAGCTGGCTTGCCGGCGATAGGGCCATCAAATCCACAACAAATTCCGGATCAGTCGTACATCACCTTCTTCTTCCAGGTCTCGTCCTCATCGGTCTTGAGGCCCTGGGTCAGTTCGTTGTGTTCGTCCTCGGCCGGTTCCATCTGGTCCAGCACCTGAGCGTTGGCCCGGCCCAGCAGTTTCTCCAGGTACGTCAGCTGCTCTTCATACACCTTCGGCTCCGGCTGCTTGCGCAGGTACTGCACCCCCCGCTCGAATGCCAGGCGTGCCTGGCCTGGCTGGCCTATCTGCAGGGCCTGCTGGCCGAGGTTGTTGAAGAACTCGATATGCAGCAGTACCAGAATGTGGCGGATCTCCTTGACCCAGTGCTTGGCCTCCGGCGCGGGCAGGAAGCCCTCTTGCGCGGCCCGGGTCACCTGGTTGTGCAGTGCTTCCAGCAAGAAGCGCACATCCTTGGCCTTGACCTCGGTCTGGATCGGGTTGGGCGGGTTGTTCACCGGGATCTTTTCACCCAGGGCGATCAGCCCTTCCAGTTCGGCCATGCGTGCCTTCAACTGGGCATTGTGCTTGTCCACCGCCAGCTGGCGCTGGTTGAGGTTGAGCTCCAGGCGGGTCAGCAGCAGCTTCAGCGCCGGGGTCATGAACTGGCCCGGGAAGGTCTCGGTGATTTCGCCGCAGCGGCGCAGGCGGTCGGCCAGTTCGATCTTCAGGCGGGCGCGCTCCAGCTTGCCGTTCTCGACCACATTGTTGAGGTAGCCGATCACGATCAGCAACGCGATACCCGCTACGATGAGCAGGGTGATCAGAAGTGGTGTCACCGTTAATGCCTCATTGAAGAAGAATTACAGCGTTGAGTGTAGTGAGTTTGCCTGGGAGCGAATAGCGGCACAGGCAAACCCGTTCTCTATATCGACAAGCCAGCCCGCATCTGCACCCCAACCCAACCGGAAGTCATTGATTTAAATAAATTTCTACAAAGGGGTTGACGCCTGTATCAAGCATCCATAGAATGCGCGCCACTTGCAGCGTAAAGCACACAGCGAAACGCGGCAGGGAGTGAAAGCAGGCAGCAATGCCAGCAGCGTGTCCCCTTCGTCTAGTGGCCTAGGACACCGCCCTTTCACGGCGGTAACAGGGGTTCGAGTCCCCTAGGGGACGCCAAATTGCGGGAATAGCTCAGTTGGTAGAGCACGACCTTGCCAAGGTCGGGGTCGCGAGTTCGAGTCTCGTTTCCCGCTCCAGTTTCTCCGGCAGCGCTTAACGGCGGGGCAGGAAAAGAAAATCCAGGCTGAATCGTGAGGTTCATGTTCTGGTGCACTGAAAAGTGTCGTGTGTCCCCTTCGTCTAGTGGCCTAGGACACCGCCCTTTCACGGCGGTAACAGGGGTTCGAGTCCCCTAGGGGACGCCATTTGCGGGAATAGCTCAGTTGGTAGAGCACGACCTTGCCAAGGTCGGGGTCGCGAGTTCGAGTCTCGTTTCCCGCTCCAGTTCAATACTGTGGCGTCTATGCGGTGCAGTGGTGGTGAAGGTCTTCATGGCGCTTCACGCCAATAGCGGTAAAGCTACACAATGCGGGAATAGCTCAGTTGGTAGAGCACGACCTTGCCAAGGTCGGGGTCGCGAGTTCGAGTCTCGTTTCCCGCTCCAATACAAAAAACCACTCTTTCGAGTGGTTTTTTTTCGTCCTGTATCTCTGACGCGGGCTCAACTGCAGCCCGCGCCCTGGGGTTCATCGATAACTGATGGTGAAGTTCAGCGCGCCACTGGCCAGGCCTGGCGTGACCTTGGGTGCAATCTGGATGTAGCGCGCCTTCAAATTCAGGCGAGTCTCGCCGATTTGCAGGTTGCTCACCGCCACTTCCTGTTCCAGTTCCAACGGCCGACCGTCGTCATGCAAGACCTGGATACCAAGCCCGGTGGCCGAGGCGCCGCTGTCCAGCGTAATGATGCCGGCGCTGGCATCCTCGGTCGTGGACCCCTTGGCGCCGGTCAGATGGATAAAGGCAACAGCTTTGCCTGCGGTGCTGTCATCCTCGCAATCATTCAGGCGAATGAAAAACGGTATGTCAGCGGTGGTCGTGCCTGGGGTCTTGAAGTCTGCCACTTCGTAGTCCCCCAGCCTCACAGGGTCTGCGCTGACCGGATCGGCTTTGAGGCTGCACTGTGCCTGCTGGACTCTGCCTTTGAGGCGAAAGTCGTAAGCCTTGCCCAGGTTGGCGATGAAAGCATGGAACATTTCCTGGTCGATAATCTGGGGGCCGGCGGCGATGGGCCCGGTCTTGACCAAGGTGAGTGTTCCGTAAAAGCGTCTGAGCGGCGCAGCGAATGCAGTTTGAGCGACCATGGTGCCTTTGTAGGGGATGTGGATGGAGCCATCATCGGGGGTGAAGGTATTCGAGGCGGAGCCGTCGTAGGGGTAGCCAACCTCGAAAATCGCGCCGATACCGGCGATATTGGTGGGGAGTATATCGGTGGCTCGCCCGCTGCCTGCTCTGGCTATCAGGCCAGGTACTGGCGCAACGGAGCTGTTGATCACAGCGGTAGTGGGGGTGTACTGGTCGAAGTAACACAGTGGAGCAGCGCCTTGCTGGTTGAGTAGGCTGAGCGGCTGCTCCATGATGACGCTACCCACCGGGGCATCGCGCGCGATCCACGCGCTGCCCAGGTTATGTTCGAAATTCATGTAGGTAGCGCTGCTCCCATTCCAGTTGCATTGGGCGTTCGAGATGTTCGACATCGCCAGCAGCGCGAGCGTGCAGGCAAGTAGTGCCGTGGGGCGCAGGGCCGATTGATGAGGGTGGGTCATGCTTCGTTTTCCTGGTGTCTGGCTGGGTGCGGGCCGGTTTGCGGGGCCTCGGCCTGGCAGGTCAGTGTTTGCAGGCGGTAGCCCCCTTCCTTCGGCATGCTCTGCGGGGTCAGGGTGACCTGGCAGTCTTGAGCCTCGGCTCCACCCCATTGCACGTGCAGTTGCTGCCGCCCGGGTTCGTCACTGGCCACCAGTGTCTGCCCGGCCTGCCCTACTACTGCAAGAGGCTCGCCGTCCTGGTTGCTGACCTGGGCGCCGAAAGGCAGGGCGCGGCCATCGGGGTGCAGCAGGGTGAGCACCATGCGCTGCACCTGGCGGGCGGCGAAGGTGGCCTTGACCACTGCGCCTCGGCCAGGCACGAGGTGCTGGTTGCCATTGTCGATGAGAATGTCGGGGGCCAGGTCGTCGGTATCCAGAGTCAGCGAATTGAGCCGATAGGGGCGCAGGTTAGGGACCAGCAAGTAGCCTTTCGCGTCGGTGCTGGCCGATGGGGTGTTCTGCACCCCGAGCCCGGCGACATCGGGAACGTGCACCAAGGCGCTGGTTTCGCCCAGGTAGGGGCCCAGGACGATCCCTTCCTCGTGCAGCAACAACGCGCCGCTTGCGTTCAAGGAAATGTTGCGATAATCGCTGCCTTGGGTGTAACCCATGCCGTAGCTGGCCTGTTTGCCTTCGTAGGCAAGGGAAAGCGCTGTGCTTTGGCGGTTCTGCGGGTCGTTGCTGAGCGAAGCCTGGTAGCTGAGCTGGCGATTCAGTGCATGGCCGCCGAGGCTTGCCCGTTGGCTCGAGCGCCCATCGCTGTGGTGGGAATCGAATGTGCTGTGGTAGCGGCGCGACTGGCCCAGTGGCAGTGACAGGCTGACACCGAACATCCGGCTTTCCTGGTGCCGGGAGGTCAGTGCCTGGGAGGCGAACAGATTCACGCTCAGGTCACTGAAGCGCGTGGTGTACTGAAGCTGGTAGTACCGCCGTTGGGCATTGTTACGCCAGTAGTCATCCTGGGCGAGGGTCAGGCTCAAGGCACTCTGGCCAATGCTTTGGTAGATGGAGGCTTCCAGGCGGCTGCGTCGATTGCCCAGGTAGCTACTGTCGGTGGCGCGTTCGCGGATGGCTTCGTCGAAATCGCGATAGCCCTGGGTGGAGTAGCGGTATCCGGCAAAGCGCAGGTTGGTGCGGGTCTGGAAACTTTTGCCATAGCGGGCGGCAAAGCTTTGCCCCTGTACCTTGCCGCCGGGCCCGTGCAGATCGGTCAAGGCGTGTGTCAGGTCGAACGACAAGGCGCCCAGTTCGCCAAAGTCTCGCGCCACGCCCACGGCATTGGCTCGATAGTACTGACTGCCCAGCACGCCACCGTACAGCGTCGTGTTGAAAATGCCGCCACGCGCAGCCGTAGCCTGCCAGAACGTTGGCCTGTCGAGGTGTTCGGCGCCGTTGTAGCGACCTGCTGTGGCACTGTAGCGCCACACGCCATCACGCAGCAGGTTGCCCAGCGAGGAGTAGGGTTGTACGAAGCGACGTACCTGGCCGTCGGCTTCGGTAAGCACGACTTCGAGTTCGCCGTGGCTGGCGCCTACACTCAAGTCATCGATCGCATATGGGCCGGGGGCCACGTAGGTCGAATAGATCGGATAGCCGTTGTGCAATACTTCGAGCTTGGCGCGGCTCTGGGCCACGCCCCGGATTATCGGCGCGTAGCGTTGCTCGTTGTCCGGGAGCATGTCCATGTCGGAGGCCAGTTGCGCACCGGTGAAGGCGAAACTACGGAACACGTCGCCGCGGGTGAATGTTTCGCCCAGGGTGATGTTGGCACGCAGGTCGGGCAGGTCGCGTTGCGCATAGCTGTCGCTGCGCTTCCAGTCGCGCTGGCCGTGCGCGGCCTGGCGCAGTGCCTGGTTGCTGCGCAGGCGCCACGGGCCCAGGTTGACACCGCTATTGAGGTAAAGGTCATAACTGTCCTGGTTGCCCCGTTGACTGGCGCGATGCTGTTGCACCGAAGCCTGGTAGTTGACGAACGCCGCGTTGATGCCGGTGTCCCATCGCGATGGGGGGATGTTTCCAGCGTTATCGCGGCGCAGGCCGATCTGGGGGATGGACAGCGACAGCCGCAAACGCGCGGGGTCGAAGTCGACCGTTGCCTGGGGAACCAGGGCGCCAAGGTCCAGGCAACGGTCATCGTTGGGCAATGGCATCTCCAGGGCTTGTTCGCGCAGTCGCGTGGCGCGCAACAGTGCGGCATTCAGGCACGGGGCCAGGGTGCCGTCCGCAGCGGCCTGGAATAGCACCTGGCGGCGCTCGATATAGGTCAGGTTGACATACAGTTCGACATCGTAGCGGCCAGGAGGGAGCGGGGCTTGTGCGGCCAGGGCCTGCAACGCTCGCCCGCCCGAATCGTTGGCCTGGCCGGGCGGCTGGCGCATGAACTCGGGTTGGAAGTGCAGGGTGGTTTGGTCGTTTGCGCTGGCTGGGGCGACGATCATCAGCCAGAGGCAACCGCAGGCCAGATCAAACGGGGAGGTGAAGCGTGGGCACGACGACAATAGCTTGCGTCGGTCGAGCTGAGACATGGGGGGCGTCCTGAACGATTTGCCGGATCGATGTGCGTGGCGCAACCGATCAATGGCGCTTGGCAGGTTGTGCCGACGCCACCAACAGGCGGGTTGCCGTGGTGGCGTCGGGTTCGGACGCTAGGTTAGAAAGTGCTGTAAAAGTGGTATGTAGGATCAGTCCTCGATATGGCCTGTAAGAATCGGCATTGGATACCCCTCCGAAAAGGAAGTATCCAATGTCTGATCACTAGTGCTTGAATGTACGCCCCTGGCGTAGTTGGATTTCGATCGGAACCTCATACGCTCCGCCGAGTAAGGTGAGATCCATAAGACCGCCCGCTGCCGCAGGTTTGGGGGCCTGAGTTTCCGCGAGCCTAGGTCTGACGCCAGCGTCTGGGTCAGACGCTAAAGAAGTGCGTGAGCTAGACGCTGAAGAAGTGCTTGAGCTAGAAGATAAAGAATTGACTGAGCCACTTACATTATTTACAGAAGCTTGCCCTAACATTGGTTCGCCTCCCCCGTGGGCAGGAACTCCAAGGGCCGGCGAATCGAGGGATGAATTGCTGTTTTGTCGGCTAAGTCTACTTCCCGAGGAGGCTGAGGCTGAGCGATTTCCGTTGAACGGGATATTAGCAATACTGTGCCTGCGCGTAATCGCTGTTGCCGGTTTGCTGCTTGTGCTGTTTACCAAGTCGGATGTCGATGTCGATACGCTTTTCGAGGACGCTGCTGGTCCCTTCGTAGGGCCAGCCCCATCGCCTTTCCCTCCCATGAAGAACATGAATGTAAGAAGTTGATAGACGGAATCTGCGCCCATTTTCAGGGCATTGACCAGTGATTCGCTTCCACCGGTCGCCGATATCACCACACCTGCGCCTTCGGTAGCGATCGCGGCCACCATTCCCCCTGCCGCAAACATTTGCATCACGCTTAAACCACCCGTGTAGACCGCCATGCCTACAAGCGCGGCGGTCATCAATACTTTCATCGCCACCGGGATGATCTCCAGCCAGCTAAATCCTGGTTGTTCTATTGGATCTCGATACTTGGGTGGGTCACGATCGGCCAGGACAGACTGGGCGCGGTGGCCGCTAGGGTCACGCCAGTTTACCGGGTCGGCAAGTGTGTACACGTAGGGGTTGATGCCTGACTCTTCCTGCGCAAGCGAATCCGGGCTGTGGAAGCGCATGAGCGCAGGGTTGTACGCCCGGTAGCCACTGCCCAGCAAGTACCAGCCATAGGCCTGCTCGCGCGCTTCGCCATTGAACGCCAGCAAGCTGCTCAGCTCACTGTCCTCGGCGCGTTCGCCATAGACACTGTAGTTGCCGTGCCGGGTGCTCTGGTCATCGCTCTCGGTGATTACGCTGCCGGTGTGGTCGGTCAGCATCAGTGTCGTACTGCCACCTTTGCCTGACTGCTGTTCGGCCACCGGCCCGGTGCCGGCGTACAGGTACTGGGTCAAGGTGTCGCCTTCCAACGTCGCATCCAGGCGATTGTCCTGGTAACGGCGCTCGACACTGCGGTTGCCGTCGTGCACCGCTGCCAGCAGTTGATCATGGCCGTCATACTGGTATTCGGTGATCGGCGACTGGCCGTCTGCGGCCATTACCTTGGCCAGGCGACCCAGGCTGTCGTACTCCAGTTGCCGGCCCTGCTCATCATTGAGCATGTTGCCCAGTTCATCGTAGGCGAAGCGCCGCTCTCGGCTATCGTCACGGTCGGGCACCACGCTTTGCAGTCTGAACGGGTCGGTTGCGGTATAGATGAAATCCAGCCGCTCGCTTTCGCCGTCGTCGTAATCGGTGACCCGACGGGTGATATTGTCGTGCTCGTCGAAGCGGAACAACTGCGAGACGATGGCGCGGCCGGCGGCGTCGCGGGGCAGCTCGCTACCTTCGCAATCATGGGATTCCAGGCGGCCGATTTCATCGTAGCCGAACGTTTCGTGGCGAACCTGCGCGCCGTTACGGGTGAGGGTGCGGGTTGCCAGCCGGTCATCGTCCCGCCACTTCAGCGTGAGCACCTGTTCGACCTGGCCATGGCTGTCCAGGGCCCGCGTAAGCTCCCGTCCCAGTTCGTCATAGGTCTGTGTACATTTCACATAGTGGCCTTGTTTGGCCGTGTCGCAGGTCAGGGTTTCTTCAAGCTGGCCAAGGCCGTTGTAGGTCAAGGTGCACTGCAGATCACCCTGCTTGATACCGACGATGCGCCCGAGTTCATCGTGCTGGTAAAGGCAAGCAGTACCGTCGCTGTGCTTGCGGTAAGTCATGCGGCCTTGCACGGAAAAACGGTTGTGTGTGTCGTGTTGGCGTTGCCCTTTCCACGATTCGGTCTTGAGATAGCCCTGATCGGTATAGTCGTAGCTGCGCGCGCCAAGGTCGTTCTCGGCGCCTGAAATATCGGCAGTGAGCGGGTC
>NZ_BCBD01000079.1:0-26109 GCF_001320345.1 Pseudomonas sp. NBRC 111127
CTCTCCACATCCTCCAGCGAGTTGCTGACATTGCGGACCAACTGGGCACTGTGCTGCGGTTCGCGGCTTTCCAGCAACGCGCTGGTGAACAGCCGCGCCGCATTCAGCGGTTGCAGCAAATCATGGCTGACCGCAGCCAGAAACTTGGTTTTCGACAGGTTGGCCTGTTCGGCCTCGCGCTTGGCTTCGCGCAGCCGCGCTTGCGCCTGGCTGCGCTCTTCGATTTCCCGCAGCAACTGGTCGTTGAGGCTGGTCAGCTCCGCCGTGCGCTCACGCACCCGCTGCTCCAGGTGCTGATAGGCCTGGTGCAATGCCTGCGCGGTATTGCGCCGCTCGGTGATATCGCGGATCAACACGAAGATACCCACCACCTCGCCGCTGGCCAGGCGGTTGGGGACATAGGAGCGCAGCATGTAGCGCTCCTGGCCCTTGATGTTGGTTTCGGCAAACTCGAAGGTCACGCTCTCGCCCGCCAACGCCCGCGTCACATAGGCCTCGAGGCGTTGGTAATGCTGTTCGCTGTGGGCCTCGCGCAGGCTTTGCCCCAGCATCACGCCACGCGGCCAGCAGTACCATTCCTCATACACCTTGTTGGTGAATTCATAGACCAGGTCGGCATTGAGGTAGGCGATCAACGCCGGAACGTTGTCGGTGATCAGGCGAATCTGGTGCTGGTGCGCGGTCTCGGCCCGCTGCCGGGCCTCGCTGAGCAGGTGGTTCACCGCCTTCAGCTCGGCCATGGCCTGGCTCAGCGCATCGGTGCGCTCGCGCACCTGCTCGGCCAGCACCACCGAATGCTGAAACGCCGCGTACGGGTCGTTGCCGCGGGTGACCCCGGACTCGACACGTTCGATCAGCGCACCATTGATGCGCTGCAGCTTGTGGTTCTGCTGCTGCAGCCGGGCCACCTCGGCCTGCAGGTCAGCGACCGACAGGAGGCCAGTTGCGGGCAATGGCGACGCCGGTGAAGGTCTGGTTGATATGCATGCCATTGAACTGTTCTCCGTAGGTGTTGAACCCGATCACCCGTTGCTCGCGCAGAAACGCCCCCACCAGTTCCAGGCTGTGTTGCCCCTCCAGTTCCAGACGCCGCAGGAAGCAGTCGCAACCAATGGTCAACAACAGCGGGCCCAGGCGCTGGTGCAGGCCGTCGAACAGCTCATGCAGGTTCGGCAGCAACGGCCCTGGGGTCATGGCCGTGAGCACGATGCCGTTCTCCACGGCACAGTAGAAACTCAGGCTCAAGTCATCGTGCACACGCTGGACGGCGCGCATGTAGTACTGGTCGTGAATGCGCACGGCCAACGGGTGCGCGGCGAACACCCGGTAATCGAGCGCCGCCACCGGCACACCGATGAGCCGGGCATATTCCTCGGCAGCGGGTTCGGCATTCAGCTCGAATACCCGGCGCTGGCCGCTGTCGGCGCCAGTGACCACCAGTTTTTCCTGGCGCGGCTGGATGTGATGGGTGGTGAACACTTCGAAGTCGAGCCAGGTGTTGACCAGCACCACCACCGCTGCGCCGCTGTGGAAGGCGCCGCCGTGGTAGACATGCGTGCGGTTGAGGTAGTTGTCGTCGCCGGCCGAACCGCCGAAGTGCGGGATGTCCCCCAACGCCGCGCTGAGGGCAGCGAGGACCATCTCCTCCCGGCTGGACAGCCCGTCGAGCAGGGTCAGGGCAAAGCTGTGGCCCTTGATCGGCGCCAACGAATTGCTGCGGCAGGTGCCGACCAGGCGCTCGACCATCTGTTGCGCATCGATGAGGCTGAAGTGCTCCATTTCGTCGATCAGCCCGGTGGCGATGGAAAAGTGCCGGTGATCGAAGCCCAGCGCGGTCACGCAGTTGCGGCCGTACCCCTGCGGGGTGATTTCGCCGGCACTGGTGCACCCCACCAGGCGGATGCCGCCAAACCCCTGTTCCAACGCCTGGGCCAGTTCCTGCAGGTTGTATTCGGCAGAACAGAAAAACAGCACCAGGCCCAGGTGGGGGTGCAGGAGCTGTCGCGCCAGGTCCTGGGCGGCCAACCGGGCATCGGTGGCCTGGGACATGGCGCTGAGCACACCGTCGTTGAGGGCCTGTTGCATCAAAGTCTCCGGCGCAGGGCGGCTGAAGGTGCAGTGTACGAAGCCGGGTACGTGGGGCGAATGCTACTTGGGTAGCGGGTGGGCGGTTCCAAGGGTGTAAGTGCCAGCTTCACCTGCGCCTGCCTTGCCGCCCCGTGCTTACCAGGTCAGCACCGCGCCCACAGCCAAGGTATCGGTGTCTTCGTTCTGCGCACTGCCCTCATGCCCATCGATGGAGAACTGGTTGTACTCGGCCACCAGCTTGAGGTTGTCGTTGACGTCGTGGAACAACGCTACGCCACGGGTCTTGTAGTCGGCACCGCTGCCCACCGCACCGTTGCCATCGTCCTTGGTCTTGCCATACGACAGCGCCACGCGGTTTTTGCCGAACTTGTAGGAGCCCTGTAACAGGTAGCCGTCGCTGTCCACATTACGCAACACCGGCTCGCCCGCGTTATTGGTGAAGAACGGGTTGATGCCCTTGGCCTGGAACCCAGAGCCGGTCAATGACCAGCCGCCCAGCTTCGCCTGCACCCCATAGCCGACCCCCTTGGAGGTGACGGACTGGACCGTCGAGTCGGTGTTGTCCGAGGTCTGGTAGCTGCCGTTGACCCAGCTGTAGATCTGCGCCCCCGCCAGGTCGAACTGGTAGGTGATTTCGCTCTCGGTGCGTGGGTTTTCCTGGTAGGCCTTGCCGGTCGGGCTGCTGTCGTTGGTATCCACGGGGTCCATGATGCCCACCGCCACGCGCAGGCCGTCCATCACCGGCGTACGGTAGGTGATCTGCGAGGTGGGAAACGGATAGGGGTAACCGCTGCCGATATTGCCGAACGACACCCCGCCGCCATCCACCAGGCCCAGCGTGTCACTGACCTGGCCATAACCGGCCAGCAGTTCGTCCAGCAGGATGTTGGAGCGCGCGAACAGGCCAAAGTCCTTGCCGATCAGCACTTCGCCCCACTCAGGGTTGGCCACCGTGCCGTAGAACTGGCGCACGTCGATGGCGGTATCGGTGCCGTTGGCTTCGCTGTCGTTGATGGTGACCCAGAACGACGCCCGCGCGCCGAGTTTCAGGTCGTCTACCTGCTTGCCCATGTTGAAACCGATGTAGTTGGGCAAAAAGCCCATCTTCACCCGCGACTGGCGCCGGTCGAACTGCTCGCCCTCGCGGTCGACCTTGCTGTTGACATAGAAGGCGTTGATGTAGCCATCGGTAGAGAATGTCGTCTGGTCCTTGTCGTACAGCATGATCTCGGCCTCGGCGGCACCGCTCAGGCCCAAGGCGGAAACACTGGCGAAGGCAGCAGCGAGAAAACGAGGCGGCAGGTGCTTTTTGTTGTTGTGCATGGCGCGCTCCAAACGGGGGACAGGGTGTCGGAGGCGATTATCAGAAGCCGGCAGGCCACCCGGAACGCTGCTTTGGCGTGGGTTGGCGGGTGCTTTGGAGCGGAGGGTGTGGCGCGGTGATTTGGTCTTGGGACCTGCTGGGGTCGGGGTGGCAAGACTTAGGGTGTAGGCAGGCGTGGCAGGCGGGTATCAATACGCCTGAATGAACCGGGGGCTGGGGTCCCTGTGGGATATTCTATGGTTTCTGGCAAGGGTAGCCGCAGCATCTTCAGCGCCTGTGAGATCGAGCGCCGCCCGCGCGGCGCTCGATCTCACAGGCGCTGCATATCTTCTGACAAACACCTGTCAGCCCTGATGCGGACCCTGTGGGAGCTGGCTTGCCGGCGATGGGCTGCAAGGCAGCCCCATTTACACGACGGTTCAGGAAGCCAGTGCCTGCGAACGCGGGCACGCGGGCATCTCGTAGCGGTGCGGCTGCTGCCGGGCCAGGCGGGCCTGCACGTCCACCGCTGCGGCCTTGACCTTCTGCGCCCAGTGCTGGTCCTGCGGGCACACCACCACAACGCGGAAACCATGATCCACGCCTTCCAGCCGCACGCCTTCGGAGTCATCCACATGCAGGTCGATATCGAACGCCGAAGGCAATTTTGACGGGGAATGCGCCAGGCCATTGCGGGCCAATATGTGCTGGTGGCGGTCACTGTTGACCACCCCGTCCACATGAATGCCGTACAGCAGCAACCAACGGCGGATGTACGCTGGGGTGCGCCCGGATGAGGTATAGATCCAGATGCTGCAGCCCTGGCGGCGCAGGTCGCGAATCAGCTCGCGGGTACCGCTGCGCAGGGGCTCACCGAGCCAGCGGTGGACGAAGCCCGGCAACCTGCTGTGCTCGGCAGCCGCGTGCTCAGGCTGGCAGGCCAGGGTGTCGTCGATATCGAACGAAATGCGCACCTGGCCACGTTTGAGCTTGCGCTCGATGGCCTGCCGCCCGCGCTCTATCAGGGTGAACGGTTGCATCAGCGCCCCCCCGCGCAAACAGGCACCGCAGTGGCGCCCAGGAAGAACTTGCCGGGCGCAGGCGCCTTGGCTTCGAGGAACGCGGCGTACTTTTTCTTGATCTTGGGCAGTTCGTACAAAGCCTTGACACCGTGTTTGGCGGAATTACGTATGACCGAGGACGGGTTGAAGTAGCCCTCGGCGTTGTCCAGCGACAGCACGAATGGCGGAAGCCCGGTACGCATCAGCAGGTAGCTTACGATGAGCGAGCCGGTGCGGTTGTTACCTTCGATGAACAGCTGTGGCTTGCTGAGGATACGTACGTACACACCGGCTGCCCGCTTCCAGATCGAATCGCTGCGGTAGGCGCAATACCAGTTGTGCAAGTCCTTGATGCCACCTTCCACATTGTTGAAAAAATGCGCTTCGGTCGCCGCCAGGTGCGCCGCGAACTCCACGCGCCGGGCCGGGTCACGGCCACACAGCACCGTGGCATTGATTTCCAGCATCAGGTTCAGCTGTTGCAGGTCGAACAGGTCTATTCCGCGAGCGACATAGTCGTCAATCAGCGCGTAGCCTTCAACCACATTCAGCAGCACCTCGTCGGTGAACGGGTCCCGCGGTTCGGTGAAGTGTTGGCTCAGCTCGGCAAAACGGCCCTGTACCTCGCGCAGAGCGCGCTCTACCGCAGACAGATCTAATCGACGCATCGGTTGCATTGGAAATCCTGGGTAACACTTTAACCAAAGGTTGTGCGGGCGGTGCTGCCACCTTCCTGGTTGCAGCACCGCCCCCTTGTACAGCGATGGGTCAGCTGAACTTGCCGCTGATGTAATCACTGGTCAGTTGTTCACGCGGGTTCTGGAAGATCTGCGCGGTCGGCCCCATCTCGACCAGGTAGCCGGTACGGGTACCCTGGGAAATGTCGACCGAGAAGAACGCCGTGGTGTCGGCAACGCGAATCGCCTGCTGCATGTTGTGGGTCACCAGGGCGATGGTGTAGTCCTTCTTCAGCTCGACCATCAGCTCTTCCACGCGGCGGGTGGCAATGGGGTCAAGTGCCGAGCACGGCTCGTCCAGCAGCAGCACTTCCGGCTCGGTGGCGATGGCCCGGGCGATACACAGGCGCTGCTGCTGGCCGCCGGACAACGACAGGCCGCTGACCTTGAGCTTGTCCTTCACTTCGTCCCACAGCGCAGCGCCTTGCAGGGCGTGTTTCACGCGGTCGCCCAGGTCCCCTTTGTAGCGGTTCAGGCGCAGGCCAAAGGCAACGTTGTCGAAAATGCTCATGGAAAACGGGTTGGGCTGCTGGAACACCATGCCGATATAGCGGCGCACCACTACCGGGTCTACGCCCTTGCCATACACATCCTGGCCCAGGAAGTGCACGTGGCCCTCGAAGCGGAAGCCTTTCACCAGGTCGTTCATGCGGTTCAGGCTACGCAGCACGGTGCTCTTGCCGCAGCCGGACGGCCCAATGAAGCCGGTAATCTCGTTCTTGCGGATCGGCACATGGCTGTCGCGCACGGCCATGAAGTTGCCGTAGAAGATCTTGTCCAGCTTGCAGTCCATGACGATGGGGGTGGCTTCGCTGGCCACGGGAGCGGCACGTTGTGCGGTGGATACGTTCAAGATGGATGCTCCCTGTTCTCAATACTTGGGCTTGCCGAATACACGGCTAAGGATGTTGATGACCAGCACGATCATGACCAGCACCAGCGAGGCCGCCCAGGCGAGCTCCAGCTGGTTGTCGAACGGCATGCCGGAGAAGTTGTAGATCAGCACCGCCAGCGAGGCAGTGGGGTTCATCACCGCCAGGTCGCCGTTGTGGTAGATCCAGTAGTTGCTGAACAGCGCGGTGAACAGCAAGGGCGCGGTTTCACCTGCGGCACGGGCCACGGCCAGCATCACGCCGGTGAGAATGGCCGGCAAGCCCGTGGGCAGCACGATCTTGCAGATGACCTGGGCACGGGTGCAGCCCATGCCGTAGGCAGCGTCCTTCATGATCTTGGGGACCATCTTCATCGCCTCTTCGGCGGTCAGTACCACGATGGGCAGCATCAGCACCGCCAGTGCCACCCCGCCTGCCGGTGCCGAATAGGTGCCGGTAGTCATCACCACCAGGGCGTAGGCAAACACACCGGCCAGGATCGATGGCAGGCCGGTGAGCATCTTGGCGGCAAACCTTGCAGCGTTGGCCAGCTTGCTGTCCGGGCCCAGCTCGGCAAGGAACACCGCGGCCAGGATACCCACCGGCACCGCGATGGCGGCAGCGATGCCGACCATGACGAAGGTACCGGCCATGGCGTTGCCGAAGCCGCCGCCCATCTCGAACCCCGTCGGCGGCAGTTCGGTGAACACTTCCAGGTTCAGGCGGGCACCGCCGCGGGTGATCAGCATGTACAGCACGGAAATCAGCGGCACACTCGCCAGCAACGCGGCCAACCAAGCCAGGATGGTCAACACCAGGCTGCGCAAGGCGCGGCCTTCGAGCCGGCGCTGCAGGCTGGGCAGCGCGGCGGCAGGGGTCGTCAGGTTGGTCATTGTTTATTTCCCCGCTGGGCGTAGAGCATGATCATCGAGCCAAGCACGTTCACCAGCAGGGTGATGAACATCAGTACCAGTGCCGCATACATCAGCACTTCGATCTCGTTCGGGCCGGCTTCCGGGAAGTTCAGCGCCAGCAGCGCTGCCAGGGTATTGGCCGGGGCGAACAAGGACACGGAAATGGTGTTGGCATTGCCCACCAGCATGGCCAGCGCCATGGTTTCGCCCAGTGCCCGGCCAAGGCCCAGCACCAGCGAGCCAAAGATACCGGTGGCCGCAGAAGGCACCATCACTTTCAGGATGGCCTCCCAGTGCGTGGTGCCCATGCCGTAGGCGGCCTGCTTGGTTTTCATCGGCACACTGGTCAGCGCGTCTTGCGAAACGGCAGCGATGGTCGGCAGGATCATGATCGCCAGGACCAGTGCGGCCGGCAGCAGGCCGGGCCCGCTGAGGGAGGTGCCAAAAAACGGGATCCAGCCCAGCTCGCTGTTCAACCAGGTGGTCAGGGGGCGAATGGCCGGGATGACCACATAGATGCCCCACAGGCCATAGACCACGCTGGGGATGGCGGCGAGCAGCTCGACGATGGTGCGGAACACCGCGGCAAGCCTGGCCGGAAGGAAATCCTGGGTGAGGAAAATGGCCATGCTGACGCCGAAGAAACCGGCAATCAACAGGGCGATGAAGGCGCTGTAGAGCGTACCCCAGATCGCCGGCAGAATACCGTACTTGCCTTGGTTTACATCCCAGACACTGCCCAGGAGCACGTCGAAACCGTGCTTCTCAATGCCTGGCAGTGCCTTGCGGCCCACTTCGTAGACCAGCGCGAAAACCAGCGCCAGTACCAGCACCACCCCGATACGGGCAAGCGCACGGAAGGTGCGGTCGACCAGAAAGTCTTTCGTAGACGGCGGCTGGCACGCGGAATCGGGATTATCCGGTATGGCAAAAGGTGTGTTCATGGCGTATTCCGGGACAAGGGACAAACACCCCCGGCATGGCTTCATGCCGCTGCCGGGAGCGCCTGGGTGTTACTGGATGTTTGCAGACGCTTTGCGCACCTGGTCGACAACCGATGGCGGCAGCGGGATGTAGCCCATCGAGTCGGCAATCTTCTGACCCTGGGTCAGGCCGTACTCGACCATCTCACGCATGGCCTTGGCCTTTGCCGGGTTGCCGTTGTCCTTGCGGAAGATCATCCAGGTGTAGGAGGTGATCGGGTAGGACTTGGCGCCTTCCGGGTCGGGCAGGTTGGCGACCAGGTTTTCCGGCAGTTTCACCGCTGCCAGGGCCTCCGCACCGCTTTCGGCATTTGGCACCACGTACTGGCCAGCCTTGTTTTCCAGGGCAGCGAAGTCCACCTTGGCCAGCTTGGCGAAGCCGTACTCGATGTAGCCAATGGCACCTGGGGTCTGGCGAACGGTAGCGGTCACCCCGTCGTTCTTCGGCGATTTGATGAACTTGTCGGTCGCAGGCCAGTTGACCGTGTTGCCCTCACCCAACGTGCTCTTGAAGTCGGCGTTGATGGCCGACAGGTGCTTGGTGAACACGGCGTTGGTGCCACTGGAGTCGGCACGTACCACCACGGTGATGGGCAGGTCAGGCAGCTTCATTTGCGGGTTGGCCGCGGCGATTTTCGGGTCGTTCCACTGGGTGATCTTGCCGAGGAAGATGTTCGAGTAAAC
Organism: Pseudomonas sp. NBRC 111127; assembly: GCF_001320345.1. NCBI lineage: Bacteria > Pseudomonadati > Pseudomonadota > Gammaproteobacteria > Pseudomonadales > Pseudomonadaceae > Pseudomonas > Pseudomonas sp. NBRC 111127. Next base: position 8,643 of record NZ_BCBD01000079.1, read on the forward strand.
ATCGCGCGGCAACTTCAGGCCCTTGGGGTTGCCGGGCAGGTTGTAAGCCAGGACGATTTCGCCGGCGGTCATCGGCAGCAACTGGACGCCTTCGGCAACCTTGGCGATGTCGGCTTCGCTCATGGCCGAGTCGCTGGCGGCGAAGTCGACGGTCTTGTTCAGGAAGTCCTGAACGCCCGCGCCACTCCCCTTGGATTGGTAATCAACGGTAACGCCCGCTGTGTTCTTGCTGAAATCCTTGAACCAGGTCAGGTAGATCGGTGCCGGGAAGCTGGCGCCGGAACCGGTCAGGCGTACGTTTTCAGCAGCAAATGCAGCGGAAGTGGCGCAAAGCGAAACGGCAACGGCGAGTGCAGCAGACTTCATCAGGCGAATCATCGAAAAGCGCTCCTTGTGATGGCCGGCACACTTTGCATCAGCTGTGTTACAGCTTTGTGACCATTGAAAGGCAAGCCGTTCGTTGATCCCGCTTCGTCAACCGGTTGGGGCCGCTTTGCGGCCCATCGCCGGCAAGCCGGGCTCCCACAGGGGCTGCTGTCTTGAGTGCATGTTTTCCCCGCTCGGGCAATCTGTTGTAGGAGCGGCCTCGTGTCGCGAAATGAGGGCGAAGCCCTCACCTGCGCTATCACTGCCCCCACATGGCCCCAACGTGGATAGCCACCCGCCTGCTCACCAGACCGGCGCGAATGGGGTTGGCGACAGTGTCGCGCGCGGTTGTCGTCGATGCGCGGCCGCGGTGCCGCTCGTCCAGTGACCGGCACTCTCTGGCGGGGAGCGTCTCAACCGTTCAGGCATAACTGCAGGAGTGAACACCATGCCACGCGGCGACAAAGGCAAGTACACCGAAAAACAGAAGCGCAAGGCCGAGCACATCGAGCACGCCTACGAGGATAAAGGCCTGGCCAAAGAGGAAGCCGAAGCGCGCGCCTGGGCCACGGTCAACAAGCAATCCGGCGGCGGTGAAAAGCAAGGCGGTTCAGGGAACAGCACCTCTGCCAGCGAGAAGAAAACCGCCCGCGCCGATTCGGCCAGGCGGGCAGCACATACCCGCCACGGACACGCGCGCGCATCCGGCAGCTCACTGGAAAGCCAGACAAAGGAAAGCCTGCTGAAGGAAGCCCGCAGCAAAGCCATAAAAGGCCGCTCCAGCATGACCAAGGCCGAACTGGTCGCCGCCCTGCGCAACCACGGCTGATCGCTACCCTCACCCCATGGTGAGGGCCCACCGTACGTGACTAGACCATGCCGGCGATCTCCGCAGCGTCGGCATCCGGGCAGCGGTTGCGACAGTCACACTCGAATTCCGCCTGGGCTCGGGTGGCAAAGTTCAGGCTCAACCGCACCTTGTCTTGCGTATCGTAGAGGTCGTAACCCTCGCCCAATGCAGCGGGAAAGCCAAGCCGCCGAGGCTGAACTTCTTTTTTCAGCGGCACTGCGGGAACCACAACGAACCGTGTTTGCATGATCATCCCTCTGCGGCCGTGATTTAGTATTAGTACCGCTAGGTGAAAGCATCAAGAAGACTCATGCAATATTTTGGGTCAGCGGTCTGCAAGCCGAGGCGTGATTCGCCAGCAACCGCTCTGCGCCCGGCGTTTCATCGATGGCACTGATGTTCACTATCACGCCGTTCGCCTGTCGGCCGCCCACACCCACCCCTATAATCCCCGGCCAATCCCCCCTCCCGCGCCTGCTACAGGCGTCATCCCTCCTTGGAAGTCACCACCATGCCAAGTGCCAGCCAGGCCCCACGGGGCCGTCCTGAACATAATCAACAGAGCGTGACCCAGCAGTGGCTGGCGATCCTCTCGGTCGCCATTGGCGCCTTCGCCCTGGTCACCAGCGAATTTCTGCCGGTGGGCGTTCTCAACGATGTCGCCAGCGACTTGGGTATCAGTGCAGGCTTCGCCGGCCTGATGGTCACCTTGCCCGGCATCATGGCCGCGCTGGCCGCCCCGGCCATTTCCGTGGGCGTTGGCGCGCTGGACCGGCGCTACTTGCTGATCGGCCTGACGCTGATCATGATCATCGCCAACAGCATCGTCGCCTATGCGGGCGACTTCAGCCTGCTACTGGTCGGCCGGGTACTGCTGGGTGTCAGCATCGGCGGATTCTGGGCCACGGCCATCGCCCTCAGCGGGCGCCTGGCCCCTGAGGGCGTTGGCGTGGCCAAGGCCAACTCGATCATCATGGCCGGGGTGACCCTGGCGACGGTGGTGGGCGTGCCGGTAGGCACCTGGCTAAGCGGCCTGCTGGGCTGGCGAATGACCTTCCTGGTGACTGCACTGGTGGGCGTGCCCGTGCTCCTGGCGCAGGTGTTGCTGCTGCCGCGGCTTTTGCCCGAAAAAGCCATTGGTGTGCGCGACCTGCCGGCGCTGTTCATCAACCCGCAAGCGCGTGTGGGCCTGATCGCCGTGCTGTTGATTGGCCTGGCGCATTTTGCCGCCTACACCTATGTAGCGCCGTTCTTCAAACAGAACGCCGGCTTCGACGGCCCGACCATCGGCTCATTGTTGTTGCTGTATGGCGTGGCCGGGTTCATGGGCAATATCTTCGCCGGTTTCGCCGCCAACCGCAGTGTGCGCCATTCGCTGATGCTGGTGGCACTGCTGATCGCCGCCAGCACAGCGCTGTTTCCGTACTTCGCCACCGGCCTGACCGGCGCGGCGATGCTGATTGCGCTGTGGGGGTTCGCCTTCGGCGCATTCCCGGCCTGCGCCAATATCTGGATGTTCGTGGTCGCGCCCAAGGATGTCGAGCGGGGCATGCCGCTGTTCGTGGCCTTGTTCCAGGTGATCATTGCCGTAGGCTCGTTCTTTGGCGGCCAAGTGGTGGACCACATGGGCACCGCAGTGCTCTTGAGCCTGGCCACGGCCCTGGTGGGCTGTGGCTTCGTCACCGTGCTGGTGCTGGGGCGCAACGTCAGCAACGGTTTGGCCCAGCAACCTGCGTAAATGCCCGAGCGGGGTTGGCGGCCCTTGCCCCCCCGCATCGGCAAGTTGTCCTCCGTTCAGCTGAACAACCGGGCCAGGCACGCCAGCTTCTTCTTGTAAGAGCGGCGTGCCTCCAGTGCCTGCTCCAGGCTGACTTTCAGAAAGCGTGCCTGCTGATTTGGCTGCATCTGCCCGATAAGGTCGAGGTCGGCGCTGATCACCGTGCCAATCATGGCGTAGCCACCGCCCGATACGGCATCCCGGTGCAGGATGATCGGCTCCAGCCCGGCCGGTACCTGGATCGAGCCGATGGGGTAGCAGCTGTCGACGATGTTGGAAGGATCCGAACCAGCACCGAACGGTTGCTCCCGTGGCTGGAAACTCAAGGCACTGCCGCCTTTGTAGCGGTAACCGATGCGATCCGCCTCGGAGCCTACCGTCCAGGCTTCGGTGAAGAAGCTTTGCGCAGCAGCTTCGGTCAGCCGGTGAAAATACAACCCCGGCACCACCCGCAGCACCACTTCGCCGCCCAGGGCCTGGCGCAGTGCCATCGGCAAGCTTGCGCCGGCGCGGCCGGTGCCGGTGGGCGTGCCGACCGGCAACAGGTCACCGGCCAGCAACTTGCGCCCCTGGAAGCCACCCAAGGCCCCAAGCGCGTAGGTCGATCGGCTACCCAGCACCTCGGCCACATCAATACCCCCCGCCACTGCCAGGTAGGCCCGCGCGCCCGCCGTCGGGAAGCTGAAACGCAGCACCTGCCCGGCGCGCACGGCAAATGCCGTGTCGGGCCGCTGCTCGCGGCCATCGAGCAAGGCGGGCATCTGCGCACCACACACTGCCACCAGCGCATCTGCCTGGAACTCAAGTTCAGGGCCGACCAGCGCACATTCCAGGCCGGCAGCGCCCGGCGGGTTGCCCACCAGGTAATTGGCTGCGCTCAGGGCATACTGGTCGAGCGCGCCAGATGGCGGAATGCCCAGGTGGTAGTAGCCTTCGCGGCCCAGGTCCTGCACGGAGGTCGCCAGGCCCGGTTTGAGTACCTTGATCATGCCAGCACCTCCTGCAGCGATTTCGGGTAGCCGACCGGGTCGGCAAGGAATGCGTCCAGGGAAAACACCACCGGGCGAATGCGCAGGTCGAAACGGCCCTCCTCCACCTCAGCCACTGCCTGGTCATACGCGCGGCGGTCGATGGGTTTGAATTGCACGATGTCACCTGGGCGGAAGAACACCATGTGCTCCTTCAGGTAGCTCAAGGTCTGTTGCGGGTCGTAGATCGGTGCCGGGGTGACGCCGAACATCTGGTAACCGCCCGCGCCGCGCACCGAGTAGATACAACCGAAACAACCACCATGCCCCAGGGTCAGGCGGGGCGTGTCGGTACGCGGCCGCAGGTACTTGGGCACCTGCAACTGGCGCTGGCGCTCGACCATCTGGAACATGAACGGCAGGCCGGCGACGAAGCCGACCATGGAAACGAACCACGGTGCACCGCTGTGCGCCGCAATGAACGCGTCGACATCGGCCAGGCCATTGATGCGGGCCGCGTACTCCAGGTCGGTGCTGGCCGGGTCCTGGTGGCGGTCACGGAAGCGCATCAAGGTTTCGTGGGTCCAGGGGTCGTTGTACAGCACCGGAATCTCGATGATGCGGGTATGCAACGAACGCTCGGCCACCGCCTGCGCTTCGGCACCGCGCACCGCTGCCAGCAGGGCATCGGGGGCGATGCGGTCGGGGTCGAAACGCACCTGGAACGACGCGTTGGCCAGGCACACATCCAGCACGCCGTCCAGCGCCAGGCGCTCCACCGCACGGGTGACGGCCATACCTTTGAAGAAGGCTTCCAGCGACATGCTCTCGCTGACCTCGGCAAACAGGTGCTCGTCGGCGCCGAAGCTGTAGCGGATAGGCGTTGTAGCAAGCGATTCGGCCATGACTGTTCCTTTTCTTGAAATCTTTATAGAAAGGCAGGCGAAAACAACATGATCAGGCTCCGGCCTGTGGCTGCCGGATGCCAGCGTCAGCGCGGTGCACGCACCACGATGCCAGCCTGGTCCAGCGCCTTGCGCGTGGCCTCGACCAGGTCGAGGGCGCCTGGCGTGTCACTGTGCAGGCAAATGGAGTCGAACTCGATGGCCAGGTCCTGGCCCTCGACGGTGCGCACCACACCTTGCCGACAAGCCCGCAGTACGCGCTCGGCGACCGCCAAAGGCTGGTAGCCCCTTACGTTACGGGTGAACACGATCGAGCCGCTCAGGTCGTACTCGCGGTCGGCATAGAACTCGCGCACCACCGGCTGGCCAAGCTCCTGGGCAATACGGCAGATCACCGAGCCGGGCATGCAGAACAGCAATAACTGCGGTTCGATCAGCCGCAGGTTTTCCACCAGCAAGCGTGCAGCTTGCTCGTCACGGGCCAGGTGCATGTAAAGCGCCCCGTGGGGTTTGATGTGTTGCAGGCTCACGCCCTGGGCCCGGGCGATTTCACGCAGCGCCCCGAGCTGGTAAAGCATGTCGTCGACCAGTTCCTGCGCCGATGCGTTGATGTGCCGGCGACCGAAACCGACCAAGTCGCGGAACCCCGGGTGTGCCCCCACGGCAACCCCCAGGGCCTTGGCCCGCTCGACCGTACGGCGCATGGTGCCGGGGTCGCCGGCATGAAAACCGGTGGCGATATTGGCGCTGCTGATGTAACCCATCAGCTCGTTATCCACGCCGTCGCCAATGGTCCACGGGCCAAAGCCCTCGCCCATGTCCGAGTTGAAATCCACTGCTTGCATGACCGTATCTCCCTGGCGCTTGTGGCTGCATGCAAGCCACGTTAGATTCTCCCCTACCCCTTGGGAAGATCTATAAACAGAATGGGTGTCTTCGGAAAAACAGATACCCCGGGAGCCTACCGTGTCACTTACCTTGCGCCAGGTGCGCTACTTTGTCGCCACTGCCGAAATCGGCCAGATCTCCCAGGCCGCCATCCACCTCAATATTTCCCAGTCGGCGGTCACCACGGCAATCAAAGAGCTGGAGGCCATGCTCGGCGTGCTGCTGTTCCAGCGCTCCGCCCAGGGCATGAACCTGACCGAAGCCGGCCGGCACTTCCTCAACCGCGCCTACGTCATCCTGCGCAGCGTCGACGATGCGCTGAACAGCCCGTTGCCGGACATACGCGCCAGCGGCCTGTTGCGCCTGGCAGCCAGCTACACGGTAATCGGGTACTTCCTGCCGCACCACTTGCAGCGCCTGGAGCACTGGCACCCCGACGTGACCCTGGAACTTTACGAACAGGAGCGCAGTGCCATCGAGCAAGGGCTGCTGGAGGGGCGTTTCGACATGGCGGTGGTGCTGACCGCCAACTTGACCCACCCGGCTATCGTTTCAGAAACGCTGTTCAACTCCGAGCGCCGCCTGTGGCTGCCCGCGCACCACCCCCTGTGCGAACGCTCGGCCGTGAGCCTGGCCGATGTCGCCACAGAGCCGTTCATTTTGTTGACCGTGGACGAAGCCGAGCAAAGCGCCATGCGCTATTGGCAGCAGGCCGGGCAACGGCCCAGCGTGCGCGTGCGCACCAGTTCGGTGGAGGCGGTGCGCAGCATGGTCGCCAATGGCAGTGGCGTAGCGATTCTGTCAGACCTGGTGCACCGGCCATGGTCGCTGGAGGGCAAGCGCATCGAAACAGTGACCATCAGCGACCCGGTAGCGCCCATGAGCGTGGGGCTGGCCTGGCACCGCGAGCGGGCGTTCAGCCCGGCGATGCAGGCTTTGCGCAATTACTTCCACGGCGCCTTCCTGGCACCGCAGCAGTGGGCTGCACGGCGCTGAGCCCGCTGTGCCAGGCATTTGGTTCAGGGCCTGGCTCCCGGCCGAACGATCCGACCGCTCTGCCGTCATAACCTGAGCCGGTGCCGACACGCAAAGAGGACGCGAAATGACCCAGCCCGACCCTGCATACGTGAAATGGCTCGAAGCGCGCGCCATGCTCAAGGCTTCCCAGGAGCGCGCCAGCCTGTACTCAGGCCAGTCGCGCCTGTGGCAACAACCCTACGCCGAGGCACAGCCCCGCCGGGCCACGGAAATCGCCTCGGTCTGGCTGACCGTTTACCCCGATGCCATCATCGCCCCAGAGGGCTGCTCGGTGCTCGGTGCCCTGGCCCATGAAGCCTTGTGGAAGCGCCTGTCGGAAATCGGCATTCAAGGCCTGCACACCGGGCCGATCAAGCTGTCTGGCGGTATTCGCGACCGCGAGCTCACACCCAGCGTAGACGGCAACTTCGACCGCATCAGCTTCGATATCGACCCGCTCTATGGCAGCGAGCCGGAGCTGATCCAGATGAGCCGCATGGCCGCCGCGCACAATGCGGTGACCATCGACGACCTGATCCCTTCGCACACCGGCAAGGGCGCCGACTTCCGCCTGGCGGAAATGGCCTACGGCGCCTACCCGGGCCTGTACCACATGGTGGAGATACGCGAGGAAGACTGGCACTTGCTGCCCGAGGTGCCACCCGGACGTGACTCGGCCAACCTGCTACCCGCACAGTGCGACGAGCTCAAGGCACGCCATTACATCGTCGGGCAGTTGCAGCGGGTGATTTTCTTCGAGCCGGGGGTCAAGGAAACCGACTGGAGCGCCACCCCACCGGTCACCGGTGTCGACGGCAAGACCCGGCGTTGGGTCTACCTGCACTACTTCAAGGATGGCCAGCCGTCGCTGAACTGGCTGGACCCCACCTTTGCCGCCCAGCAGATGATCATCGGCGACGCCCTGCATGCCCTGGATTGCCTGGGTGCCCGTGGCCTGCGCCTGGATGCCAACGGTTTTCTCGGGGTGGAAACCCGTGCCAGCGGCACCGCCTGGTCGGAAAGCCACCCGCTGTCGCTGGTCGGCAACCAATTGATCGGTGGCATGATCCGCAAGGCCGGCGGTTTCAGTTTCCAGGAGCTGAACCTGACCCTCGATGACATTGCACAAATGTCCAAGGGCGGTGCCGACCTGTCCTACGACTTCATCACCCGGCCCGCCTACCAACATGCCTTGCTGACCGGCGACACCGAGTTCCTGCGCCTGATGCTCAAGGAAATGCACGCCTTCGGCATCGACCCGGCCTCACTGATCCATGCCCTGCAGAACCACGACGAACTGACCGTGGAGCTAGTGCACTTCTGGACCCTGCATGCCCATGACATGTACCTGTACAAGGGCCAGACATTACCCGGCAACATCCTGCGCGAGCACATCCGCGAAGAAATCTACGAACGCCTGTCGGGCGAGCATGCGCCCTACAACCTGCGCTTCGTCACCAATGGCATCGCCTGCACCACCGCCAGCCTCATCACTGCGGCATTGGGCATCCGCGACCTCGACCAGATCGGCCCGGCGGACATCGAGCAGATCCAGAAACTGCACCTGCTGCTGGTCATGTACAACGCCATGCAGCCAGGTGTGGTGGCGCTGTCGGGCTGGGACATGGTCGGCGCCCTGCCCTTGCCTGGCGAAGCCGTGGCCGAGCGCATGCTCGATGGCGATACCCGCTGGATTCACCGCGGCGGCTACGACCTGGCCGGGCTCGACCCGCAAGCGGATACCTCTGTACGCGGCATGCCGCGGGCGCGGGCGCTGTATGGCAGCCTCGACAGCCAATTGGACAACCCTGACTCGTTCGCCTGCAAGGTGAAAAAACTGCTCGCGGTGCGCCAGGCCTACGGCATTGCCACCAGCCGCCAGGTGCTGGTGCCGGAGGTCAGCAGCCCTGGGTTGCTGGTCATGGTGCATGAGCTACCGGCCGGGCGCGGCATCCAGATCAGTGCGTTGAACTTCAGCCAGGAGGTGATCGCCAAGGAGCTACTGCTCACAGGCTTCACGCCAGGGCCGGTGGTGGACATGATCAACGAAACGGTAGAAGGCGACCTGACCGAGGATGGCCGTTTGCTGGTAAACCTGGACCCGTACGAAGCGCTGTGCCTGCGCATCGTCAACAGCACCGGGCATGTGTGAGCCGGCCAGCGCCCTGGGTGTGCCCGGCCGCATGCCTGGGCAGCACCAGGGCGCTGGCGCCTTGCTTTTGAGGCCGTACAGGCATAGCGTTCGGGTGTTTTCTTTTCGCGCCCAGGAGCAACACCATGTACACCGGCATCGTCCAGGCCGTCCGCCCACTGCTTGATGTGACCAGCTACCCGGGCCACAACCAGTTCACCATCGACCTCACCCCGGAACTGCTCGATGAGTTGAAGATCGGCGCCAGCGTCAGCGTCGAGGGCACGTGCTTGTCTGTCACTGAAATCGACGGCAGCCACGTCAGGTTCGATGCAATGACCGCCACCCTGGAACGCACCAACCTGCGCAATTTCAAGGCCGGCCAAGGGGTGAACATCGAGCGTTCGGCGAAGATGAACGCCGAAGTCGGCGGCCACCTCATGGCTGGCCACATTGCCACGACCGCAGAAATAGTCGAACTGTCGATCGAGCAGACCGGCGCCTTCATCCGTTTCCGCATGCCGCCGCCATGGGGCAAGTACGTGTTCCCGCGGGGCTTCATCGGGGTCAACGGCTGCAGCCTGACCGTGGCCGACGTGGAAGATAACCTGGTCACCATCAACCTGATCCCGGAAACCCTGCGCCAGACCACGTTCGCCAGCTACGCTGCCGGCGATTTGCTGAACATCGAGGTCGATCACCAGACCATGGTGCTGGTGGATGTGGTCGAGCGCACCATCAAAGGCACCCTGGCCCGCGAAAACCTGTTGCCCTGAGGCCTGCCCGTGCTACCCCATCCCCTTACTACCCGTACGGCGAGGCGCTTGCGCCTGCAAGTGCTGCGTGGCCGTGTCGGCCTTGGCCTGGTGGCCGGGCTGTCGGTGCTGGCAGGCATGACCGACGCCATTGGCCTGCTGGCCCTGGGTGACTTCGTATCGTTCATGAGCGGTAATACCACGCGCCTGGCGGTGGCGATCAGCCAGGCTGACCTGGCCCTGGTGCTGCGCCTGAGCGGCGCTTTGCTGGGCTTTGTCGCGGGTAACACGTTGGGGGTAGTGCTGGCGCGCGGCTTCCGTCGCCGGGCCTGGCCCGTGCTGTTGGTCGTGGCGGCGTTGCTGGCCTGCGCTGCAGCGTGGCCACTGGCGGCCACCTTCCCGGCATTGCTGGCCGCGACCCTGGCCATGGGCATGATCAACGCAGTCGTCGAGCAAGTGAACGGCCTGCCCATCGGCCTGACCTACGTCACCGGTGCACTGTCACGCTTCGGCCGCGGCCTTGGGCGCTGGTTGCTGGGCGAGCGGCGCCACGGCTGGCGGGTGCAACTGGTGCCGTGGGCAGGGATGCTGCTGGGCGCCGCGCTGGGCGCCTGGCTGCAACACCACCTGGGCCTGCAGGCACTGGCCGGCAGTTGCGTGCTGGCGTGCCTGCTGGCCCTGGTGTCGCGGTTCATTCCACGTGCCTGGCAGCGTGGCTACATGCCGCGCTGATCAATCGATGCGCGGGTGCTGCTGGACCAACAACTTGCGCTTGGCCTCGAGCTCGGCGATTTGCTCGTCTATTTCCTCGATCTTCTGCTCGATGTTGTCGTGGTGTTCCTGCAGCAGCTCGCGCGCCTCGTCGATGTCCGATGCCGCCGGTGCGGCACCGCGCAGCGGTTTGTTGGCGGTTTCCTTCATGGTCAGGCCGGTCACCAGGCCCACCGCGGCGATCACCATCAGGTAGTAGGCGGGCATGTACAGGTTGCCGCTGCTTTCCACCAGCCAGGCGGCGATGGTGGGGGTCAGGCCGGCGATCAGCACGGAAATGTTGAAGGCACTGGCCAGTGCGCTGTAGCGGATGTGAGTGGGGAACATCGCCGGCAACGTCGACGCCATGACACCGATGAAGAAGTTCAGCAGCACCGCAATGATCAGCAGCCCCGAGAAGATCAACCCCAGCACACCACTGTTGATCAGCATGAACGCCGGAATGGCCAGGGCGAACAGCCCGATACTGCCGACCACGATAAACGGGCGACGGCCGAACTTGTCGCTCAGCAGGCCGATGATGGGCTGCACGAACAACATGCCGACCATGATCGCGATGATGATCAGTACGCCATGGTCCTCGCTGTAGTGCAGGTTGTGCGAGAGGTAGCTGGGCATGTAGGTCAACAGCATGTAGTAGGTGACGTTGGTGGCGATCACCACGCCAATGCAGGTCACCAGGCTACGCCAGTGCTTGGTCGCCACTTCCTTGAACGACACCTTGGGCCCCGACGCCAGGCCCTCGCGGTCACCCTGCTCCATCTTGTCGACGTGCTGCTGGAACGCGGGGGTTTCCTCCAGGGCGTTACGCAGGTAGAGGCCGATGATACCCAGCGGCAATGCCAGGAAGAACGGCAGGCGCCAGCCCCACTCAAGGAACCTGTCTTCACCAAGCACCGTGGAAATCAGCACCACTACCCCGGCGCCCAGCACGAAGCCGGCGATCGAGCCGAAGTCCAGCCAGCTGCCAAGGAAGCCGCGCTTGCGGTCAGGCGCATACTCGGCCACGAAGATCGAGGCGCCGGTGTACTCGCCGCCCACCGAGAAGCCCTGGGCCATTTTCGCCAGCAACAGCAGTATCGGCGCCCATATGCCGATACTGGCATAGGACGGTATCAAGCCAATGGCAAAGGTGCTGAGGGACATGATGACGATGGTGGCGGCAAGGATTTTCTGCCGGCCGAATTTGTCGCCGAGGGCGCCGAAGAACAGCCCGCCCAGGGGGCGAATGAGGAATGGCACCGAAAAGGTGGCCAACGCCGCGATCATTTGCACACTGGGGTCGGCGTTGGGGAAGAACACCTTGCCCAATGCATAGGCGACGAAGCCATAGACACCGAAGTCGAACCACTCCATGGCGTTACCCAGTGCAGCGGCGGTGATCGCCTTCTTCATCTTGGCATCGTCGACGATCGTGATGTCCTTGAGGCCAATAGGTTTGACGCTTTTCCTGCGAGATTTCATGCCTGTATCCCTGTCGATCAATGCTCTATGGCATCTGATACAACGGGACACAAAATAATTCAGCGCTTAATGAATTTTTGTAGGGAATTGCGCTGGGGGCGGGTAAGCCCGCCCCCAGGCCAGGGGAGCTGCTTTGCTGCTCAAATGCCTTCGCGGGCCAGGTCCATGGCGAAGTAGGTCAGGATCAGGTCGGCACCGGCGCGCTTGATAGCGCCAATGCTTTCGCGCACCACGCGGCCTTCGTCAATGGCACCGGCAAGGCCACCGAACTTGATCATCGCGTACTCACCGCTGACCTGGTACGCCGCCAGCGGCAGGCGCGAGGCCGCACGAATGTCGGCGATCACGTCAAGGTAGGCACCGGCCGGCTTGACCATCAGCACGTCTGCACCTTCCTGCTCGTCAAGCAGCGATTCACGCACAGCCTCGCGGCGGTTCATCGGGTTCATCTGGTAGCTCTTGCGGTCACCTTTGAGCGCAGTGCCGCCTGCTTCGCGGAACGGGCCGTACAGCGACGAGGCGAACTTGGTCGAATAGGCCATGATCGCAGTGTCGTGAAAGCCTGCACCGTCCAGCGCGCTACGAATGGCCTGGACCTGGCCGTCCATCGCCGCCGAAGGTGCGATGAAGTCGGCACCGGCAGCGGCGGCGATCACCGCCTGCTTGCCCAGGTTGACCAAGGTGGCGTCGTTGTCCACGCCGTGGTCATGCAATACGCCGCAGTGCCCGTGGCTGGTGTATTCGCAGAAACAGGTATCGGACATCACCACCATTTCCGGCACGGTGTCCTTGCAGATACGCGACATGCGCGCCACCAGGCCGTTTTCGTTCCAGGTGTCGCTGCCAACCGCATCCAGGTGGTGAGACACACCGAAGGTCATCACCGATTTGATACCGGCGCGGGCATAGCGCTCGATTTCCTGGGCCAGCCGCTTCTCAGGGATGCGGTTCACGCCGGGCATGCTGCTGATGGGCACGAAGTCGTCGATGCCTTCTTCCACGAAGATCGGCAGGATCAGGTCTTCAAGGCGGAATTCGGTTTCCTGGAATACGGTGCGCAGGGACTCGTTCTGGCGCAGGCGGCGAGGACGAACGGAGGGGAATTGGTTGGACATGACTGCTCCAGGGAATTTGAACGGCGTATACCTTATGCCTGTCAGGGGCCAGTGAAAAGGCCGGATGACGAGATATTGTCCTGCATCAAAGGTAATGGCCGCGCAGGGCACTGGCTGAGCCGGTGGTGCCCGCTTCGGGGGGGGAACCTGCGAAGCGGGCTGTACCGGCAGCACATCATTGCAGCCAGGGCGGTGTCGGCTCCTCGGCCTTGGCCGGGCCGTTTTCCGCCTCGGCACGCGCTGCCCGGCGCCGGGCCTCGTCCACGCGGGCGGCGTCGATTTCCCGCATTACCCCGCCAACGTCGGCCTCATGCTCGTCGTCCTGGAATACCCCGGTCAACACGGTATCGGGCAGCAACTTGCCAGCCTCGTACAACGCCCACATTTCCTGGGCATAGCGCGTGCTCTTCAGCTCTGGGGCAAAACGCCCGAAGTAGTGGGCCATGTTGTCCACGTCACGCTGCAGCATGCTGAATGCGTGGTTGTTGGCGGCGGCGTCCACTGCCTGCGGCAGGTCGATGATCACCGGCCCGTCCGGGCCGAGCAGCACATTGAATTCGGACAGGTCGCCATGGACCAGCCCGGCACACAGCATCAGCACGATCTGGCGAATGACGAAGGCATGGAACACCCGCGCCTCCTCGGCCTCCAGGTGCACGTCGTTGAGCCGGGGTGCGGCATCGCCATCGGCGTCGGTCACCAGCTCCATCAGCAACACGCCGTCCTGGAAGTCATAGGGCTTGGGCACCCGGACCCCGGCGCCGGCCAGGCGGAACAGTGCCGCCACTTCGGCGTTCTGCCAGGCGTCCTCGGCCTCTTTGCGGCCGTACTTGCTGCCCTTGGCCATGGCCCGGGCCTGGCGGCTATTGCGCACCTTGCGGCCTTCCTGGTATTCGGCGGCCTGGCGGAAACTGCGCTTGTTGGCTTCTTTATAGACCTTGGCGCAGCGCACCTGGCTACCGCAACGCACCACGTACACGGCGGCTTCCTTGCCACTCATCAACGGCCGCAGTACTTCGTCGACGAGGCCGTCTTCGATCAGGGGTTCGATTCTTTTGGGTGTCTTCATCAGGCTGCGTTCGGGGTCCTGGCTGTGTTGACGGACATCCTCTCACAGCCTGCTGCGACATGCTCGTCTGTCTTCACAATGGGTGAACCCAGGTGGGTTGTGGCAAGATGAATTTTTCTTAAATCGCCGGTTGTCTATTCTTTGGCACAATCGAGTCTCCATTAGATGCCCAGGAACCAGCATGCCTCGCGTACTGACCATCGAAGACGACGCCGTCACCGGCCAGGAAATCGTCGCCGAACTTACCAGCCATGGCCTTGAGGTGGAGTGGGCCGACAATGGTCGTGAAGGCCTGGCCAAGGCCATTGCCGGCGGTTATGACCTGATCACCCTGGACCGCATGCTGCCCGAGGTCGATGGCCTGACCATCGTCACGACCCTGCGCAACCTCAAGATCGCCACGCCGATCCTGATGATCAGCGCCCTCTCCGACGTCGATGAGCGGGTGCGCGGCCTGCGCGCCGGCGGTGACGACTACCTGACCAAGCCATTCGCCTCCGACGAAATGGCCGCCCGGGTCGAAGTGCTGCTGCGCCGCAACAGCGTGCCGATGACCCAGACCCGCTTGCAGGTCGCCGACCTGCAACTGGACCTGATCAGCCACGAAGCGCGCCGCGGCGACAACACCCTCAACCTGCTGCCCACCGAGTACAAACTGCTGGAGTACCTGATGCGCCACAGCGGCCAGGTCATTACCCGGATGATGATTTTCGAGGAAGTGTGGGGCTACCACTTCGACCCGGGCACCAACCTGATCGACGTGCATATCGGCCGCCTGCGCAAGAAAATCGACTCACCCGGCCAGTCGCCGCTGATCCGTACGGTGCGGGGCTCCGGCTATGCCATTGCTGAACCCGTCTAAAGGCTGGAGTTCGTCCACCAGCCGCCTGCTGGCACTGTACAGTTTTCTCTTCGTAGCCTGGAGCAGCATCCTCATGGGGGTGCTGTACTTCGAGGTTTCAAGCTACCTGAACAAGCTCACCCGCCATTCCATGCTGCAGCGCCAGCACCTGTTCGCGCACATGAGCGGCAAGCAGCTGGACGACGCCCTGATTGCCAGCCAGGCTTTCGAGGAACGCAGCTTCGACGCCTATGGCCTGTTCGATGCACAACTCAACCCGCTGGGCGGCAGTGTTCGTGCCCTGCCCCCCGGGCTGCGGCTGGACGGCAAGATCCATGAGCTGAAGCGTTGCCTGGACGCCGATGATCCGCGCATGCCCCGCGACAGCTGCGATGCCGTGGCCATCAAGGTGCAGGATGGGCGCTGGCTGGTGCTGTTCCGCGATAACGGCTCATTGTTCGTCGTCACACGGATCATTCTCGATGCCTTGCTCTGGGGTATCTCCTTCACCCTGATCCCCGGGTTCGCCGGCTGGTACCTGCTGCGCCGCCGCCCCCTGAAACGCATCCGGGCCATTCAGGCCCAGGCCGAGCTGATTGTCGCCGGCGACCTCACGCACCGCCTGCCGCTGTCGGCCCGGCGCGACGAGCTGGACATGCTGGCCGCCATCGTCAATGCCATGCTTGACCGCATCGAGCGGCTGATGCACGAGGTCAAGGGCGTGTGCGACAACATTGCCCACGACCTGCGCACCCCACTGACCCGCCTGCGCGCCCAGCTGTACCGCATACGCCAGCAAAGCGACAACGATTCCGCGCAAGCCGAGGCACTGGACCAGGCCATCGGCGAAACCGACACCCTGATGGCGCGTTTTCGTGGGTTGTTGCGCATCAGCGAACTGGAAGACCGCCAACGCCGGGCCGGCTTCGTGCAGCTTGACCCGCATGATTTGCTGGTAGAGCTGCACGACTTCTACCTGCCGTTGGCCGAAGATGGCGGCATTCACCTGGAGCTGCACCAGCCGGGGCATTTGCCGGCACTGCACGGCGACCGCGAGCTGTTGTTCGAGGCGCTGGCCAACCTGGTAGGTAACGCGATCAAGTTCACCCCGGAAGGTGGGCAGGTGCGCGTGGCCGCCACCCAGGACGACACCGGCGTGCACGTGGCCATTGAAGACAGCGGGCCGGGTATTCCGGAAGAAGAACGCACGGCGGTACTGAAGCGGTTCTACCGCAGTGATGAAGGCCACCGCCATGCCGGCTTCGGCCTGGGGCTGTCGATCGTTGCGGCGATCGTCGACCTGCATGGGTTTGGCCTGGAGATTGGCGAGAGCCCTTTGGGTGGGGCCAAGCTGGTACTGCATTGCCCATTGGCCGGGCTGGCCAAATAACCATCGGGGCTGCTTTGCAGCCCATTGCGACACAAGGCCGCGCTGTAAGAGCAACTGTCTTTCTCAAAAATTTGAAAAGCCTGCGCGATTCACCTGTGGGAGCGGGCAAGCCCGCGAAGCAGGCGACGCGGAGTCTGGCACCGGCTTTGCCGGTGTTCGCGGGCATGCCCGCTCCCACAGGGGGTCTGCGCTGGCTTGGAGGCGCCGCCGTACCTGCAGGAGCAACTGTCTTCCTCAAAATTTGAAAAGCCTGCGCGATTCACCTGTGGGAGCGGGCAAGCCCGCGAAGCAGGCGACGCGGTGGATGGTACCGGCTTTGCCGGTGTTCGCGGGCACGCCCGCTCCCACAAAGGACCGTGTAATCTTCGAGTCCTGCATTGCGGCCTTGTGTCGCGATGGGCCGCAAAGCGGCCCCAACTGCACCGATCAGTCAGCCAGACGCCAGGTAGTGGCACCCTTGCTGTCTTCCAACACCACGCCCATGGCGGTCAGCTGGTCGCGAATGCGGTCGGACTCGGCCCAGTTCTTGTCTGCCCGCGCCTGCAGGCGCGCCTGGATCAAGCCCTCGACCTCGGCCGCATCGACCTTGCCTTCGGCGCCCGCACGCAGGAAGTCATCGGCGTCCAGCTGCAGCACACCCAGCACATCACCCAGCTCCCGCAAGCGACCGGCCAGGCCGGCAGCAGCGTCTACATCACTGTCGCGCAGGCGGTTGATCTCACGCACCAGGTCGAACAGCACAGCGCAGGCCTCGGGCGTGCCAAAGTCGTCATTCATCGCCACGCTGAAGCGCTCGACAAAGGCCTCGCCGCCCTTGGCCGCCACGCGCGGCAGGCCGCGCAAGGCGTGGTAGAAGCGCTCCAGGGCGCCCTTGGCGTCGCGCAGGCTGTCTTCCGAGTAGTTGATGGCACTGCGGTAGTGGCTGGCCACCAGCAGGTAGCGAACCACCTCCGGGTGGTACTTCTCGAGCACATCACGGATGGTGAAGAAGTTGTTCAACGACTTCGACATCTTCTCGCCATTGATACGGATCATGCCGCAGTGCATCCAGGCGTTGGCGTACTGCTTGCCGGTGGCCGCCTCGCTCTGGGCAATCTCGTTCTCGTGGTGCGGAAACTCCAGGTCGCTGCCGCCACCATGGATGTCGAAGCTCTCACCCA